>NZ_JAFBDW010000002.1:300000-409791 GCF_016908415.1 Caldicoprobacter guelmensis | reverse complement strand
ACAACATAAGGTTTTACATTTTAAACAGTAAAAATTTGGATATCTATATCATACTTTCCTTTAAAAAAGTGTTGCATTTAATATTGCAATTTTCAGGAAAATGAAAACATTAAAGTAAGTTATCCCGCTGTATACAGAATTCTCACAAAAGAAGGCATTAGCAGCCCTAGAAAACACCGTAAGCGTAAAGCACACCACAGAAGAAAAAAGATGCCCCCGAAAGGTATGTTAGTCCTAATAGGTGCTTCTAAACATGATTGGATAGATGGACTCCCTCCTTTTACCCTCCACGGGGCTATTGACATAGATAACCATTGGTAAGAATTTCATCACTTATGAATCTTCCTCCCGTGTATATCATCAATACCTGTTTTCCTGTAAAAATAAGTGTTGACTACATCCCGCCACTCAATGGCGTTCTTGATCTGCATCTCCAGCCTTTCAAGAACAAGCTCGAATACCTCATCATCAACCTTTCCCTTAAGGATCAGCCATTTGTCTTTTAACCCCTGTGCTTCTTCTGCTCCCTCAAAATGGGTATCGTATATGTGCTGAATCACAGTCTTACCGGATTTCAATTTGTGGGTATACGGCACATGATGGAAAAACAGCAAAAGCTCATCAGGACAGGTCTCTATGTTCTCATACGTGCTGGCTATCGGTTCCCTGTACTGTGCTGTATAGCCCGTACCGGTAGCCACCGTCCTGTCAACACCTATCCCTTGCCAATCGGCATAGTGGTAGGTCCCCCAATGGGAATACTCGTATCCATCAACATTGGGCCCATAATGGTGACCAGGGTTCACCATCCATCCAATCCCCAACGGAGCAGTGTATTTTTCATAAATATCCCTAGAAGCCATCAACATGGACACTATCATATCCACAACTTGTTTGTCGTGGCCGAAAGTCAACTTTACCCATTCCTCTGCTATCTCCTGGGCTGACAGTTCAGGATTCCATCCCAACCGCCCAAACCCGTATAAATTAGCCTGTGCCAGCGCATGACCTGTCCAGCATTTGCTGTCTCCAATATTCGAAACGCCTACTACGCCCCCGTATTTCATCCCAAAGAGGGAGCCGCTGACAACCTTGCTGACCGTTGACCCCTGCCCCTTTGCATATTTGCATAAGTATCAAAATCCAACACTTCTTTCCACATGGTAGGCAGATAACACAGGTCTTTTTGATGACCAGTATACTCTTGTGTAATCTGAAACTCCACAGCAACGTTGGTCCTTTCCATAGCACCAAACAATGGAGAGACCGGTTCCCTTATCTGGAAATCCATTGGGCCATTCTTGATTTGCACAATTACATTGTCCAAAAACTTTCCATCCAGCGGTTTGAAGTTCTCATATGCAACTTTAGCTCTATCCACACTGCGGTCTCTCCAGTCAACCTGGCAATTGTATACAAAAGCCCTCCAGAAAACCACACCGCCGTGAGGTTTCAAAGCCTCCGCCAACATGTTTGCTCCTTCAGCGTGATTCCTGCCATAAGTAAAAGGCCCCGGCCTAAATTCCAAATCAGCCTTGACAACAAATCCACCAAAATCGGGAATGTAACTGTAGATCTTATCTGCTACATCCCTCCACCACTTTTTGACCGACTCATCCAGGGGATCAGCGGTAGACAAACCGTCTATCTCCACTGGAGCAGCAAAATTTATGCTCAAATACAACCTTATGCCGTACTGCCTAAATATGTCAGCTATTCTTGCCACATCAGGCAGGAACTCATCAGTTATAAGGCGTGTCTCTACCTGATGTACGTTGACATTGTTGATGGCAACACCGTTTACTCCTACCGACGCCAGAAGCCGTGCATAGTCCTTAACCCTGCTCAAATCGCTGACAATCCTGTTATCCTTAAAAAATATGGATTTACCGGCATATCCCCTTTCTATATCGCCGCTCATATTATCCCAGTGATTTATAACCCTCAAGGGATTGTGCGACCCATCTATGCCCTGCACCTAGGCAAGCGATCTTCCACAACACATCGATCTTAAAAGATGAAATACTCCATACAGCACTCCTTTTTCATTTTTGCCTATAACGGCCAATACATCCCTACCATTGCGCTCAAATCTTTGTACTATGAACCCATCGTCAGGTAATGCACCATGGTTTACCCTGAGCGTCTCATTCACTGTATCATTCAAAGTGCCCACCAGCATACAATCGGAGTCAGGATAGGAATCCACCACCTCAGGCAGACGTCCCATAAATCTAGTAAATGCGAATTTGAGCTCCTCAAGTGCAGCATTTATAATAGAATGCTTGTTCCTGGCCACAATATAGCTGCAAAACCTTTTATATTCATCATCAAAATTGCAGAGTAAATGTTTATAGTTTAGCCAGCACTCATACATACTGCTTTTATTCAAATCCACTATCCATCACTCCATTCCCCAACTCTTACGTTCTGCTCATCTTACCAATGGCTTCCCAAAGCCCAAGCAGGTACATTATCCCCAGCGCCCTATCATATAAACCATATCCCGGCCTTGCCTTTTCGCCCCATATCATCCGCCCATGATCGGGACGCATATACCCTTCAAAGCCTACATCGTAATAGGCCTTCATGATTTCAAACATATCAAACGAACCATCAGAAGACAAATGGGAGGTCTCATAAAAGACACCTTTCTCCTCGATCTTGATATTTCTTACATGTGCAAAGTGTATCCTGCCTTTGTTGCCGAAGTATCTTATAATCTCAGGCAGGTTGTTTTCCAAATTGGCTCCAAGAGAACCAGTACACAGGGTAAGCCCATTATAGGGACTGTCGACGAGATTGATTATCCTGTCTAGGTTTTCCTTATTGGTAACAATCCGTGGCAGCTTAAATACTGACCATGGTGGGTCATCGGGATGAATAGCCAGCTTCACATCGTATTCTTCACAGACCGGGACTATGCTTTCAAGAAAATACTTGAGGTTTTCAAACAGTTTCTCCTCATCAACATCTTTGTAAAGCTCAAATAGCCTTCTTATCTCTTTCAATCGGTAAGGTTCCCAGCCGGGTAGAGAATACCCCCTTGATCCTGATTCCATCTCGTTGATCAATTCAATGGGGTCCAAATCCCTGATTATATTGTCGTCATATGCCATAACTTCAGAACCATCGGGTAACTTCATGGCCAAATCGGTGCGTATCCAGTCAAACACCGGCATGAAGTTGTAGCACAACACCTTGATTCCAGCTTGTCCCAGGTTCTTTATGGTCTCCCTATAGTTTTCGATATAGCGCTCTCGGGTCGGCAAGCCCAGTTTTATGTCCTCGTGCACATTAACGCTTTCTATCACTTCCAGCTTCAAGCCATAATCTTCCACTTTCTTTTTTAATGCCAGTATTCTTTCAAGGGGCCACACTTCTCCCACGGGAATATCAAACAGTGCAGAGACCACACCGGTTACCCCAGGTATTTGACGTATCTGCTCTAAGGTTACGCTGTCGTCATTTTCCCCAAACCATCTAAAAACTACCTTCATCCAATTCTCTCCTTTTCACAATAATTTTCAAACTACATCTTCAGGGTATCTATTCTAATTTTATTGCTTTATTCTGTGCTTCTAAAGCTAATTCAATAGCCTTGAAAACATGTTCTTGCGTCATAGCGTATTCCGTCCTATTCAGGCAATCCAAAATCAGTTCTCCAAAGAAGGGGAAACCCACTTTACCTTTTACATTGATATAATGCTCTCCAGCTTTGTTTACAAGATAGACATGGTCTGTATTGTCATCTCTAGTTATGTCAATGTATTTTCGAATTTCTATATATCCCTCAGTCCCTAGTATAAACAATCTGCCATCTCCCCATGTCCTCAATCCGTCAGGAGTAAACCAATCCACCCTGAAATACCCCGTTGCTCCGTTGTCGGCAATTAATGTTACATCGCCAAAATCCTCAAAATTAGGATATTGTTTATGGTTATAGTTAGCCACTTTTGCTGCTTGGACCTTTGCATCTTTTGCCCCTGTAAAGAATAGAAATTGTTCTATTTGATGGCTTCCTATATCGCACAGTATGCCGCCAAACTTATCTTTTTCATAAAACCATGCAGGCCTTCCTTTGCCTTCCCTGTGCGGCCCCAACCCAATCACCTGCAATACCCTTCCTATTTCCCCGTTTTGTACCAGCTGACCTGCATATACTGAAGCCTCATTGTGCAACCGCTCGCCATAATACACCATATATTTTCTCTTGGTCCTTTGTACTGTTTCCTTTGCCTTTTCAAGCTGTTCCATGGTAGTCATTGGAGGTTTGTCCGCAAAATAGTCTTTACCTGCCTCCATAGCTTTTAGCCCTATATTACACCTTTCAGAAGGAATAGCCGCACTTGCCACTAAGTGGACAGAAGAATCCATCAACACTTCATCAATACTACATGCAACCTTGACCTGCGGGAAAACCTTGCGGAACTCCTCCACCTTTAAAGGATCCGGATCGTAAACCCACTTTATTAGCCCGCCAGCCTCAATAAGGCCTTTTGACATGCCATAGATATGGCCGTGGTCCAATCCTACGGCGGCAAAGATGAAGTCACCCTCATCGCATACCTTTTTAGCTGGCGTTTCCGGCATATAATACATACCACTAGCCTTGCTCATGGGTAAATACCTCCTTTACGCAAAATTAATTCACTTTTCCAAAAGTTATGTGGTCTTCTTTAAAGTTTTCAATCGAAATTTTCTTTTCGTTAAAACGCGGCACATTAGCTCTAATCCCTGATACCGTATAGAAAGGGTCATCTTTTGACAGCGGAAGTTTTACCATCTGCTTTAAGCTTGCAGATTTATAGATGGCAGTAATGAGTTCAAGGGCATTTCTACCGTCCACACCTGAAATCAACAATTCTCCCTTTTTCTCTATTGCATTCAACACATCATTAATCTGTCCCGTATGTCCCGTATATTTTAGTTCAGGAATTCCATTGTATAGATCATTTAACTCACTTTCGAGCTTCTCGTCTCTACCCATCGGGAAACCGTTACCGGCGGCCAACGAGGCATAAACTTTCCACGGCGCCGAAACCCTGGCCTTTTCCCCCTGTACGATGATTTCTTGTTCCTCTCCGTGATGAACAACAGAGCTGGTGATTTGTCCTATTGCTCCGTTTTCATATTTTAACACCGCCACCGATATGTCTTCAACCTCTGCGTTGTCGTGTACCGCGTTGCTCATAAACGCCACAAGTTCTGTTGGCATTCCCATCAGCCAGATTAGCAGGTCTATATGATGGATTGCATGGTTTAAAGTGCATCCCCCTCCTTCCTTTTCCCAGGTCCCCCTCCACCACAAGTCATAATAGGAATAACCTCGCCACCAGAATGAATTGACCTGCACATGTGCAATTTTCCCTGCCAACCCAGAATCGATGACCTTCTTTAATTTCATAAACCCATTAGTAAATCTATTTTGCGCTATCACCGAAAGATATCTATCAGCTCGTAAAGCAGCTTCAATCATAAGGTCACACTCCTCAAGGGAAGCCGCCATAGGCTTTTCAACCAACACATGCTTTCCAGCCTTCAAAGCATTTACTGCTATTTCGGCGTGCGTATATGGAGGTGTACATATATCAACTAAATCTATATCATCTCTTTCCAGCGCTTTGTGGTAGTCATCATAGACCTCTGCATTTTTTAAATCAAACCTCTCTTTTTTTTCAACGGCCTTTTCGGGATATATATCCACAAGTGCAACGATCTCACATCTGTCGGGAAATTCCAAATACCCCTTGATATGCTGTGGTGAAATATTTCCAGTACCGATAATAGCAACCTTTATCATACTTTTGCCTCCTATCATCTCTTTATGTGTTTTTTGATATTATTATCCCAATTTAGAAATCTTTCTACCTACTAAAAACCTATGAGAATCTGTTTAAATATTATCATTTCGTAAGGCTTTTTTCTAGTTTTCTTTTATTGTTCTGCTTAGTTTTTAATCTTACTTCTAAAAGATACAAGAGGAGCCCCGCTGAGACATTTTTGCTTTAAAACGGCATGCCTTAATTTTGTCAGCGGGGCCTTCTATGACCTCACTTTATTGCTCATAAAAGGTCATTTGTGATTGTCCCAAATGCCTTATTTCCCGTACATCTCATCCCATAAAGCAGCTCTTTGATCCAATACCTCTTGCCCGCCAGCGGCCAGATACTCCTGTATTAAAGAATCCCATACTTTATCAAAGTCTTCAGGTTTGGCCGTAATGGCTTTTGCATATATCTCTAGTTCCTTGTCATCCAAAACTTTTCCGTATTTAGCCTCTGCCTCGGTAGGAATTAACCCAGCTCCCGGATTGACATAGCCGCCCCGCATAGCAAGATTGTAAGCTGATTCATACAAATGCTCATTGCCGGGATAAGAAAATGCATTAGCTTTGATGGTTTTCTCTTTGTCTGCCAGATAAATTCCGTTTACAATAAGGGTATAATCAATGTTTTGCAATGAGGGCATCATCTTTTCACCCTCTACAGCTTGGAGCTTGGGCAAACCGTCAACTATAGTATGGTGAACGCCTTCCTCGCCAAACTGCAGGAAGAACAGCACTTGCGGGTCAGCCATCCAGTTGAGGTATTCGATGACGGCATCGGCTTTTGCTTGGCTGGTCTTGGGCACTATTATTCTAATACCTGTTGGGTTGTACAATTCTTTCCTGTGCTGGCCAGTATGCACATTGGTATATGGGTCACATGGAATAAACTCTGCTCCAGGAATATTCTTCTTCAAGTTGTTGTTGTGGCCAGGTACATTTCTGAGCGCCAGGTCATAATTCCCGCCATAAGCCCCCACATAACCTCTAACTATATCTTGGTCCATCATTTTTCCATCCTTATCAAGCGGGAACTCTGGACTAATTAGACCCTCATTGTACATCTTGTTGAGGAATCTAGCCCCTTCTTTCCAGCCAGGCAAGAACAATCGATACTTTACATAATAGTCTTTGTCGGGCACATCTTCTAAAAACGTCTCAAAGAAACCATAAGCCATATAGTCAACATCCGCTGTCATGGCAAATGGAACCACTTTATCAACATTTCCAGGATTTTTCTCTTTAAATGCTTTTAAGGTATTATAGAATTGCTCAGTCGTTTCGGGTACAGGCAGGTTAAGCTTTTCCAGCCAGTCCTTCCTTATAAATGTTCCAGTTCTTGCCTGTATTACCCTTTTGGCAGGAATGGCGTATTGTTTGCCATCATACTGTCCGTATGCCAAAAGCTCTTCACCTAAAAATTCTTTTAGCTGTTGCCCATATTTGTTAAGGGCGTCTGTGAGGTCAGCCAATCCACCCTCTTTATAGTATTTGTAGACAGTGGCAACGTCGTAAGTCAAACAGATATCCGGTGCATCCCCTGTTGACATCCAGATATTCAGCATCTCAACTTCCTGGGATCGCGGACATGGAACAAAGGTCAATTTTACATTATTCTTATCACCAAATTGTTCTTGAATCCATTTTGTCCAGTAGTTATTATCTACCGGCGTCTGTCCAGGGGTACCTCTGTCAAAGACTTCCACCCTCAATTCAACAGGTTTTGCTGGTTCCTTGGTCCCCCCAGAACCCTCAGAGCTGTTGTTTTGGCCCTGAGAACTTGGCTGTTGTTTCGGTTCGCTATTGCTCTTTGAAGAGCAACCAGATAAAGTGGCAGCAGCAATAGCAAAGCACAAAAGCAAACCTATTAACATCAGTGTCCTCTTTTTCATTGAATCTTCTCCTCCTTTATTTTTGTATTTTTATATGAAAATTGAAATATTAACCCTTTATAGCCCCAATCATAACGCCAGAGATAAAGTACTTTTGTAGCCATGGATATACCATAATTATTGGGATAATTGCAAACATAACCGAAGCAGCCTTTAAGCTTTCAGGCAACAAATTTGATGATAAATTCCCCTCTATGGCAGAAATCTCGGGCTGCATATTATTGTAAATTATTTGATATATTTTCAGCTGTATGGGGTATAATTTGGAATCCGTAATATAAAGCAGTGCATCCATAAAGTAATTCCATCGTCCCACGGCATAAAACAAGCTCAAAGTGGCCAATACCGGCAACGACAACGGCAGCACTATTCTTATCAATATCGTCAAGTATGATGCACCATCTATAAAGGCTGATTCCTCCAAGCTTTCTGGTAAAGTCGAGAAAAACGTCTTTAGCACAATCATATTAAACGCACTTATAAGCCCTGGCAATACCAATGCCCAGAAATTATTTAGCAAACCGAGATTTTTTATGAGAATATAGTCTGGTATCATTCCTCCGCTAAAATACATAGTAAACACTATGATGAGCAGAAACAAATTCCTTCCCTTTAGCCCCTTTTTAGAAAGAGGATAAGCAGCCAACACAGTCATTAACATACTCAACAGGGTGTATACAACAGTCAGCTTTGCTGTAAAAACAAGAGATTTTATCATGGTCTTGTCAGCAAATACTACTTTATAAGAGTCAACATTTAGTTCTACTGGCCAGATATAAACTCTTCCAGCAAGTATCGCTGAATTTGAGCTCAAGGATATCGATGCCACATGCAAAATCGGAATCAAGCATACCAGTACCGCAATGAAAATCAATATGTTAAGTACCATATCAAAGATTTTACTCCTTGTATCTGCTACCATTACACCTTTACCTCCTAAAAACCCCTTTTGGCTTATTTTCGACCGCTTATACACCATAGTTACCATATTCCTTGTTCGTCGAACTTCTCCGCAATATAATTGGCCGTCAACAAAAAGACCATACCCACTACAGATTGGAAAAAGCCCACTGCTGTAGCCGTTGAAAACCTACCTGAGCGCAAGCCAACTCTATACACAAAAGTACTGATAACATCTGAGACCTCGGTTACAAAATAGTTCCCCATAGCATAAGGCCGATCAAAACCAATTTGTGCAATTCTACCCACATTGAGTATCAACAGAATTATTATAGTAGGTTTAATGCACGGAAGGGTGACATGCCATATTTTCCTCAGCCTTCCTGCACCATCAACAGTGGCTGCTTCATATAATTCTGGATTTATACCTGCTATAGCAGCTAAGTATATTATTGCATTCCAACCGGCGCTCTGCCATACTCCAGAAGCCACGTATACCAAAAGCCAATTATTCTTTTTGCTCAAGAACTCCACCGGCCCTATACCCATTTTCTTAAGAACTACATTAATCAACCCTGTTTGCGTTGAAAAAAGCTGTATCACAATACCACCTATAACAATCCATGACAAAAAGTGAGGCAGATACAGTATAGTTTGTGATATCTTCTTATAGGTTTTATTTCTCAGCTCACTCAGCATAATGGCAAGTATAATAGGTGCAGGGAATCCTGCTACTAAATCTAACCCATTTAAAAGGAGAGTATTTCGCACAGCTCGATAAAAATCTTTCATTCCAAATATTTCTTTAAACGTAGCAAAATTGTTCCAGGGGCTTCCCCATATCCCTTGAAACATATTATAATCTTTAAAAGCTATAAGCAATCCATACATGGGTATATATTTGAATATGAAGAAGTAAGCCATAGGCAATATCAAAAAAATGTAGAGCAGGTAATGTTGCGACATATAAGCAATAAACTTTTTCCTTCTTGTCCTTATGCCTGCTTTATTTTTTGCGATGTCAGTTGCCAAATTCACGTCATTGTATAGCATAAATGAACCTCCTTTAAGTTAAAAGCACTACACAAGTTCGTAAATCAATACTCTTTGTTCTGCTTTGATTTTACGTTATCACAACTTTGCACATCAACAATTAATTTTGATTTTGAACTTTCAATTTTGATTATCCTTAAAATAAAAGACAGCTTCCTTTTTGAGGAAGCCATCTTTGTATACAAACCAACATGACAAAAAACCCAAAACATCATACATCCATACTATTTTTAAACCTTCTATATTCTCCGGGGGTAACCCCTTCCACTTTTTTGAATATTCTTGCAAACGTCTGATCGCTGTTATACCCCACAATCAATGCTATCTCCCTTACGGGCAGTTCAGTATTAAGTAGCAGCTTTTTTGCCTCTTCTATCCTTAGCTTATTGATAAATTCAACGATGTTTTCTCCAATCCTGCTCTTAAACACCTTTCTAACATGAGAATAACTCAATCCTACAAAGCTTGCTACTTCCTGTATTCCTATGTCTTTCTTATAATTTCTTTCTATAAAATCCACTATCTTTCTTACAGTCTCGTCTTCCTCTTCTTCGTACGCTATAAGAAAGTCTATTATAGCCCTGTACATCTTGACAAGCCAAGCCTCTATTTCATCTAATGTCTCCTTACGAGAAAGTTCGCTATAGATATTAAAATCATGGCCAAAAACATCGTTCATGTCTAGCTTAAGCTCAGTGAGATATTTCACTATAGTATTCCCCACAAGTTGGTTTATGACCAATAAGATATTATCGCAAGATATATCCTGCTTTTCTTTTAGTTCGCTCATCAATTCAGCCACAGTCCTTTCAATTCTATCTATATCCCTGGATTCCAGTTGATTTAATATGCTCTTTTCGATTGTATACGGGTAATAATAGCTGTAATTCCCAAATTCCTCATTCCATAAAACAATACTGCCATACCCAAGAACCAATCTCCATTTAAGCGCTTGTTTTGCCTCCATATATGACACATGTATTTTTGATATTCCTTCATAACACCTTCCGATTCCTACAGATACAGTAAAATCTAATATCTTGCCAATCTCGTTCTGTATTTCATGGAAATATCTTCTTAAATCCTCATATATTTTATACACATGATCATCACTTATATTGATGATAAATGCGATTTCTCCACCATCTAAATTAACTCCTTCACACAGATAATCCATCCCTATAATCTGCTTTACAATGTTTATTATCAACATCTTTAAATAATACTGCCTTTCTACTTCATATTTATTTGCAAATTCATAATACTTATCTATCATCACAGAAACACATATAAAATGTCCGTACTTAAAATATTCCTCAATTAACCCATCGTTTTCAACATTTCCATATGAATAATTGGCGTTTAATAAATTATTCAAATAAACCTGCTTGATGTTCATCTTATTTTGTGCTAGCTGATTTGAAAGCGATTCAAAAGCTCTTCTCAATATTGTCATCTCATCTTTACTTTCATAAATATTTATCCCTTTATTGAGCTTAATATCTTGAATTAATTTTGTTATGGGGCTGGACAACTTTCTCGATATTAAGTAAACGCTCAATATGCTTAGTAACGCTATCAGTACTGAAGAATAAATAACCCTTGTACGTAAATTATTAATCTTACTAAGCAAAGGCTCCAGAGAAAAAACGCCTATATAAATCCAGTTATCATTAATGGATTTATAATAAGATATTAAAATATTTTTTTGTTCCATTTCATTAATAAAGTATCCATCGATTGCATCACTCTTTAATATTTTATCTATATAACCTATACTGGAAATATTGTAACCCACGTAATTTTTATCTACATGAGTCACAACATCGCCATTGCTATCAATAATAAAAATATATCCCTCTTTGTTTATATCATCAGTATTGATGAGTTGGGATAACGCATCTTCCTTTATATTTAAAACAAGCGCCCCTTGTAATACGCTTGTATAAGGAGTCAAAGGAAAAACATATGTTGCAACATAGCTATAAGCAGGATAAATTGAGCTATCATCTCTCTCGGGTAACCTAGTATCTATCCAGCCCAAGGGTTTTCTGTTATTTTTATAGTCAATATAAGCTTTGAACCAACCTGTATCCATTATATCGTCATTAAATATCAATCCTTGATTGCTAGTCAAACAAAACCCCAGGTCCTCAATATATAAATATATTGATTCATACCTTATATTAGCATTAACTACTTCTAAAATTGACTTTTGTGCATTCGAAAGCTTTATTAAAGATTGATTGTCAAAAGCCAATCTATTACCTTTTTTTAGATTCTTTAACTCCACGAGAGCACTTACTGAATTACTGGCCGCCAGCCTTACAATATCTTTTCGAACAGCATTTTTAAACTCTGTCATAATCTTCTCTGCTACTTTTAATTTTCCTATATAGTTTCTGCCAATTTCTTCTTTAGAACTATTTATTACCACTTGTTCGTATATCAAAATATAGATTACAGTTATTATGACCAACAAAAGCGTAAACGAAATAAACAATTTAATAAAAAAAGATTGGTCCTTCATTAAAAAAATCCTCCCATTATATTCTTACCTCGTTACCTTAGGTTTCTCATTTTAGTTAGTGCTATTCTATATTCTTATATTACTTCATTTTACGCATAGTTTCAAGATGTTTTATACTAGCGTGACAGGTGTATAATGAATTATACATTTAATCATTTAACAAGTATAACGTTGCAATCTCGTCTTCAGTCAATACTCCAATTCCATTGTCGATAAGCAATTGTGCGGTAATGCCATTCCCCTCAACAAGCTTGCCCGTAAATGTCCCATCGTATATCAATCCTTTACCGCAGGAAGGGCTCCTTGCCTTTAAGATAGCTCGCTTTATCCCCATCTCTCGACAAAACTTCAAAACCTCCCTTGCACCCCTTATGAAATTTTCGGTGACATCAACGCCGTCTTTTCTCACTACCAAAGCTTTGCCTTGCCAAACATCGCGAGCGCTGCCGCCTTTTATCTCTGCCGGCAGCCTGGGCGTGGGCAGGCCACCCAACTGCTCGGGACACAGCGGAATGGCCTTGCCCTGCCGCACAAGCTCTTTGATAAGAGGGACGCCGTTGTCCCCTCCATTGTATTTACAGCATATCCCTGCCAGACACGCGCTTACCAAAATCATACCAACCACCCAACTCCTTCTTTGCTTTTTTATTTTAGCTCCACTATGGTGACGCCGCTCTCACCCTCGCCGTATTTCCCGAGGCGGAAGGAGTTTACATGGGGATGATGACGAAGGTATTGATGGATGGCTTCTCTCAAAGCCCCCGTGCCTTTACCGTGGATAATTGTCACCTGTTTTAACCCAGCCAAAAAAGCGTCATCCAGATACTTATCCACGTTCATCAAAGCCTCATCCACCGTCTGACCCCTTAAGTCTATCTCGGGCAAAACGCTTGTCATTCTGGGCGAAGGCTTTTTAGCTGAAATGACAGCAGTTGCTGCATCATCGCCCTCGTCAACCCTTCTTATATCTGACAGCTTGACCGCCACCTTCATTATGCCCACTTGAACGGTAATCTCCCCATTATCATCTGGGAGGGTGAGTACCTGCCCCTTTTGCCCCAGCGAACTTATATACACCGTCTCACCCAGACGGACCTCTTTAACCGGTTCATGGTACTTGTTAGACGAGCTGGCCTCTTTAGCAAGCTCACCATCCAGCCTGTCCAGGCTTTGCTTCAACTTCATCCTGTATTGCTCGATAGACCTGTTACGCTCCTTTTCAGCTGCCACCTGTGACAACCTGTTCAACTCCTTGATGATTTGGTCAGCCTCTTCTTTGGCCTGGCGCAGTATCATCCTGGCCTCTTCCCTGGCCTTCCGAAGTATTTGCTGGCGTGCCGCCTCAAGGTGAGACTCTTTTTCAGCAAGCCTCTCCCTTTCCCTCTCTATCTCCCTTAAATATTTTGCTGCCTTTTCACGTTCCTCCCGTGCTTTAGCCCTGTTATACTCTAGGTCTGAAATCAAATCCTCAAACCGGATGTCCTCTTGCGTCAAAAACTCCCTGGCCTTTTCAATGATATCCTCCTTAAGCCCCAACCTCTTGGATATCTGAAAAGCGTTACTTCTACCAGGTATGCCTATAAGCAGTCTGAAAGTGGGGCTCAATGTCTCTACGTCAAACTCCATAGAGGCGTTCTCCATCCCCGGCTTTGTCATGGCAAAAACCTTAAGCTGGCTGTAGTGCGTCGTAGCAACGGTTTTAGCACCACAATTGTGCAAATACTCAAGGATGGCCATGGCCAGAGCAGCACCTTCAGTGGGGTCAGTACCTGCTCCCAGCTCATCCAGCAGCACTAGGGAACCTCTATCCACGTTGTCAATAATCGATACAATATTTACCATATGTGAGGAGAAAGTGCTGAGGTTCTGCTCTATACTCTGCTCATCTCCTATGTCGGCAAACACTTTCTGAAATATGCCTATCTCGGTACCGTAATCGGCTGGCAAACAAAGGCCAGCCTGTGCCATCAATACAAACAAACCTACAGTCTTCAATGTCACGGTTTTACCGCCGGTATTGGGACCTGTGATCACAAGTGTATTAAAGTCATACCCCAAATTAAGACTTATAGGCACGACTTGATGCTCGGGTATCAACGGATGCCTACCGTTTACTATATTAACCTTACCGCCATCTACAATCCTGGGCACCACGCCCTTCATCGAATGCCCCAATTTTCCCTTGGCAAAGATGAAGTCGAGCCGGCTTAAGATTTCAAATGAACCGCTAATGTCTTCTCTAACTTTCCAGACCTCTTCAGTCAACCTGGACAAGATGCGCTTTATTTCCTGCTCTTCTTTGAGCATCCATTCCTTAAGCTTGTTGTTGGCTTCCACCACCGCCATGGGCTCAATAAACAGGGTAGCTCCGCTGACCGACTGGTCGTGTACCAATCCAGGCACGTTGGAGCGATACTCCTGCTTTACCGGAATAACGTACCTTCCATTCCTTATAGTAACAATAGGCTCCTGAAGGAATTTCTGGTACTGCGGGGACTGTATATAGCTATTCAAAAGCTCCTTTATTTTCTCTTGACACCGCGTTATATTGCGGCGAATATCGTGAAGCTCGGGACTAGCACTGTCTGCTATCCGCCCATCAGGCTCTATACACCTGAATATCTCGTTCATCAACCCGTCGTGAGATTTTAGCTGATACACTAATCCTGGAATGATGGTGAGCCCGGCTTCATTTAAGCCATCCCTGCTTTTAAAGGCTTCTTTAAGCCTGGAGCACGTCTTAAGCACGTGCCCTATCTCCAGCAGTTCTTCCGGGCCCAGCATTGCCCTTTTTTCAACCCTTCTCAAATGGCTGCGAATATCAGGAAATGCCCCTAAAGGCGACATCCCGTATTTAATCATTATCTTTAAAGCTTCTTCAGTTTCTGCCAGGGCCGAAATCACCTTATCCTTCTCCCTGTAAGGAAGCAAATCTTGTACCATTTCGTACCCAGGCGCCGATACTGTATGGCCACTAAGCATCTCAATAATCTTATCGTATTCCAGTACACGAAATGTTCTCTCGTTCACATTCAATCCCTCAACTTTAAAGTTTATTTGCCGTGAAAAATTGCGATATTCATTATACCACACCTATAGGCAAAGATTCTATAAACTCACGTGGCAATCCCAAACAAAAAGCAGCCCAAAGGCTGCTTTTTATAACCCACATCGTTCCTCATATGCTTTTGCTTTTTTGTAAACCTTCACACTATTTCAACGTCGCGCCCTGCGCAATACATCATAAACACCAGATGAATTTGGAATGTCATTCCGTCCATCCTCTTCCAGTACTGAATGCAAGACGCTTATTTCCCTCTGAAGCTTTTCAACCCTTTCCTGGAGTTTGATAACCTCATCAGCCAAATTGATGGCCGTTAACATGGCTAACATCGTGGTGCTGAGATTGGGCTGCCGCTGCCTGATCTCCTCCATCTTCTTGTCGACATAAATGGCCACTTTGTGGATGTACTCCTCAGACTCCACACTCCTTATGGTATATTCTCGACCGCCGATCCTCACCACGGTTTTAGTCTTGTCCACCATGGATCACATCTCCGTTCCCCCGCTATCCTCGGTACTATTATACAACACCCGCCATGTTTAAACAAGCGTTTTGTCGAATTTTTGGAACTCCCATCTCTATCGCAACCTTGCACCCAACCGTTGTTCTAGACCCTTTACAATCTTATCATGCAGAGAATTTACCTCTTCATCCGTCAGGGTTCTGTCGGCAGCACGATAGCTTAAGGAATATGCTATGCTCTTATAGCCTTCAGGTATCTGTCTACCCTCATACACATCAAAGAGCTCCACTCTTTCGAGCAGTTCCCCTCCCAGCTCTTTTATGCAGTTTTCCACCTGAGCAGCCAACACTTCTTTCTTGACCACCAGCGCCAGGTCTCGCTCAACAGCCGGATACTTGGGAAGCGGCCTATATCTTTTCTCCTCTTTTGCAAAATCAAGTAGCGTATCAAGTTCAAGCTCGGCCACCAGAACTCTCACTTCAAGCTGAAAGTTTTTAGCCACCTTTGGATGTATCTCACCAAGCAATCCTACTCCTTTTCCTTTTATCTTTAAAAGGGCTGTTCTCCCTGGATGGAAGGTGGGATGAGCATGAGGTACAAACTCGGCCTCATCCAGCAACCCCAGTTCATCCAGCAACACCTCAACCTTGCCTTTCAGGTCATAGTAATCGAGGTCCAGCCCGTACTCTGCAATGGTCAAAAGCGGCTTTTCCTCTGGCAAATCCTCCAGCGGCAGCGACTTGGGCAAGAAAGCTGGCCCTATTTCAAATATCTGGCACCTTTCCATTCCCCTGTTACGGTTACGCGAAAGCACTTCCAGAAGGCTCGGGATGAGCGTGGTGCGCATTATGCTTTGGTCCTCGCCCAAAGGATTTAAGATCCTGACTGTTTTGGGTATGAGCTGGGGATTGGTGATGCCTAATAGTCCATAAACTTTTGGGCTGGTAAAAGAGTAGGTTACTACCTCATAAAGGCCCGTGCCAACCAGTACATCTTTTACCCTGTCCATAAGCTTTTGTCGCCTGGTCTTCCTGCCCCGGCTTTGTGTGCCTTCCATCAAAGTCATGGGTATATTATTGTAGCCGTAGATGCGGGCTACTTCCTCGGCTATATCGGCCACACCCTCTATGTCCTGCCTAAACGATGGAACCTCTATGCGCATGTATTCGCCCTTTACCTCAACCTTGAACTCCAGCCTAGCCAAAATATCGGCCATCTCATCAGCCGATAGGTTAAGACCTAGAAGGCTGTTTACTCTCTTCCAGGGTATCTCTAAAATTCTCTTCTCTAGAGAACCATGGCAGACATCTATCACTCCCTCAACAACTGTCCCAATGCCTAACTCTTGAATAAGCTGCACAGCACGGTCTAAAGCAGCTCTTGCGTTGTGTATATCCAACCCCTTTTCGAACCTGAGCGAGGCCTCGCTACGAATTCCAAGCGCCTTTGCCGTCTGTCGTATGACTCCCCTATCAAACAGCGCACTTTCCAGCAAAATGTTCCTTGTTCCATCGGTAATCTCAGTATTGGCCCCACCCATAACTCCCGCCAGGCCTATGGGCTTCTCTACATCGGCTATAACCAACATATCCGGGCTGAGCACCCTTTCCTTGTCATCCAGTGTGACCAGCCTTTCGCCCTCGCGCGCTGTACGCACCACGATGGTTCTGCCCGCCACCTTATCCAGGTCAAAGGCGTGCATGGGCTGTCCCATCTCCAACATGACGTAATTGGTTATGTCAACGATGTTGTTTATGGGCCTAACACCTGCAGAAATCAGCCTGCGCTGCATCCACCTCGGAGATGGGCCAATCTTTACATCTTTTACTACGCGCGCACAGTATCTGGGGCACA
Source organism: Caldicoprobacter guelmensis (assembly GCF_016908415.1). NCBI lineage: Bacteria > Bacillati > Bacillota > Clostridia > Caldicoprobacterales > Caldicoprobacteraceae > Caldicoprobacter > Caldicoprobacter guelmensis. The sequence goes on along the minus strand of NZ_JAFBDW010000002.1, from coordinate 392,208 downwards.
AGTCAGGGGCCTCAACCACCACCTTGGCCTCGGCATTGACATCCCCGATACCCGGCTTTACCTCTATATGCGGCAATGTAAAAGAGGAGTTCAAAGCCACCGATGCCTCGCGGGCTATGCCTATGACGCTTAAACAATCTGGACGATTGGAAGTAACCTCAAACTCCAGCACATGGTCATCTAATCCCAATGCTTCCTTTATGTCCATCCCCAAAGGGTATTCTTCCTGCAAAATCAATATACCGTCCACCCCTGCTCCCGGATAGTCTTCTTCGGTAAGCCCTAGCTCCTCTCCGGAACACAACATTCCCTGGGATTCAACCCCTCGCAATGTGGTGGCGGTTATCTTATACCCTCCAGGCAATGTAGCGCCATCGAGTGCCACAGGTACAAGCTGTCCCTCCTTCACATTTGGAGCACCGGTCACTATTTGCACCTTGCATTTTCCAACGTCAACAACGCATACCACCAACTTGTCGGCATTGGGATGAGGCTTTATTTCAAGTATTTTTCCCACCACAACATTACTTATGCCTTCGCCCAGCCTGGTTATACTCTCAACTTTTGTCCCCGTCATGGTAAGTCGGTGCGCCAGCTGTTCAACAGGTACATCTACTTTCACGTACTCTTTCAACCATTTAAGCGGTACCAGCATTTATCTCCACCCCCTTAAAACTGCTCCAGGAAACGCATATCGTTTTCAAACAGCAGCCTTATATCATCTATCCCATATTTCAGGTTGGTTATGCGATCAAGGCCCATGCCAAAGGCAAAACCGCTGTACTGCTCAGGGTCAATCCCACCATACTTTAACACCTTTGGATGCACCATACCGGCACCTAGAATTTCGATCCAACCAGTATACGAGCATACACGGCATCCCTTGCCACCGCATGTGGTACAGCTCACATCCATCTCTGCGCTGGGCTCGGTAAACGGAAAATGATGGGGTCTGAACTGCGTCTTTGTCTGAGGTCCAAACATCTCCTTGGCAAACACGTCAAGTACGCCTTTTAAATCGCCCATGGTGATGTTCTTATCTATAACCAACCCTTCCACCTGATGGAAGATGGGAGAGTGGGTGGCATCCACCGCATCCGACCTATAAACCCGGCCGGGCACTATGATCTTTATAGGAGGCTTCTGCCTCTCCATTACGCGGATCTGGGTAGGCGAGGTATGGGTACGCAAAAGTATATTGTCTGTAATATAGAAGGTATCCTGCGTATCCCGTGCAGGATGATTCTTAGGAATATTAAGGGCCTCAAAATTGTAATAATCCCATTCAACCTCTGGCCCCTCGGCGATCTCAAAACCCATTCCCAGGAAAATATCCTTAATTTCGTTTAACACCATATTAAGGGGATGCAGCTTGCCACGATAATGGCGCCTGCCCGGCATGGTAACGTCGATCACTTCATCCTTCAATCGTCGGTTGAGTGTCTCCTCTTCAAGCACCTTTCTCTTCTTTTCAATCTCATCTTCAAGATAAGCCCGTATCTGGTTAGCAAGCTGGCCTATTTGGGGCCTCTCCTCAGCAGAGAGCTTTCCCATGCCTCTCAAAATCTGGGTTAATTTGCCCTTTTTGCCTAGAAATTCTACTCGAAAGTTCGACAACCCTTCAAGACTATCTATGTGCGCAAGAGCTTGCTCAGCTTCCCTTTTAATCTGTTCCAGCTGGTCCTTCATCTACAGCCCTCTCCTTTCATGGATATGGTCATGTATTAAAAAAGCCTTCGTCCGAGCATGGGACGAAGGCTTAACACGCCACGTGGTACCACCCAATTTCGTTTCGTGAAAAACGAAACCTCCTTCAACGATAACGGGTCAAACCCGGCAGGACCTACTACCACTTCAGCCCCCAGCTCCGGAGCGAACTTCTACCCTCGTCTTTATAGGGGCGCTTTCAGCCCATGGCGTCCCCCTCTCTGTATAAAGACGTTAAGGGTATACTCCTCTCCATCATCGCCTTTATCTATTAAAGCATTACGAGTTCCTTGTAAAGGATGTAAGCATTTATGGAACCCGTCTTTTCAAAAATTTTCCATATTATGTCAGCCAGCCTCACCGGTCCCATCTCCTTCACCGGCTTTTCTTAGGCTAATTATACCATACGCACTACCTGGATTCAAGAAATTTCAAGGCATTATTTGCCTGATTTGCGCAGCACCTCATATATCAATACACCTGCAGCCACCGAAGCATTAAGGGATTCTGCTCTCCCCGGCATGGGTATCCTTACTAGCGAAGAAGCAAACCCGCATATTTCTTGACGCACGCCCTCTGATTCATTCCCAACGACAACAGCTATTCTATCATATCCCCCCGGCCACTCAAATAGGTTGGAACCGTTCAGATGGCTGACCAGAATATGGACTTTGGCTTCCACAAGCCTGTTGAAAAACTCGATGTGGTCCTCCACCTCATAGATGGGCATGCGAAATATCGAGCCCATGGTGGAGCGCACAACCTTTAAATTAAAGGGGTCCACACAGCCTTTGAGCAAAACAACTCCATCTCCCCCTGCTGCATCCATAGTCCTTATTATGGTTCCCAGGTTCCCCGGATCTCTTATCTGGTCTAAAACCACTATAAAAAACGATTGTTTGCTCAACAGGTGTTCAAGACGATACTCCTTTTTGTTTACCACCGCTAGAATCCCCTGAGGCGTTTGTGTATCGCTGATGCTCGCAAACAGCTTATCTTCTACAACTAAAGTCCTCAAATTATCTATCGGTATGCCTACCTGGTTTTTAAATTCAAGCCAGTTAAACCCTCTTGATACCACCAAAGCCCAGATGCTTTCGCCTTCATTTAACGCTTCTTTTACCATCTTAACTCCTTCTACCAAGTACTGCCCGTAGATATCCCTATATTTTTTGTTGTGCAACATTTTAATTCGCTTGATAGAAGGGTTTTGCGTACTAGTGACGTACTCTTCCAAGCGCATTACCACCTTTTACTCCTGTGCCCTCTCCTCTAACATCTTTATGTGGTCGTTCCGCCCAATGGCCACCAATACGTCGCCTTCATAAATCACGTCCTCACCTTTTGGAGAGACCAGCACATCATCGCCGCGTTTTATGGCCACAATATTGAGGCCGTATACCACTCTCATGTTGATCTGTTTCAGTGACTTTCCAATCCATTCAGGAATGGCTGTAACCTCCACCAGGCTATAGTCAGATGCAAGCTCGATATAGTCAAGTACGTTGGTTGATGCCAAATGATGTGCAATTTTGACTCCCATATCCCTTTCAGGAAATACCACCTTGTCAACGCCTATCTTGTACAACACTTTCGCATGCAGGTCATTTTGTGCCTTACCTATTACGAATTTGACCCCCAGTTCCTTGCAAAGCAATGCGATCAATATGCTGGACTGTATATCATCCCCTATCGAAACCACCACAGCATCAAAATTCCTTATGCCCAACGATCTCAGAGTTTCCTCATCAGTAGCATCGGCTTGAACAGCATGCGTCACACAATCGGCTATCTCCTGTATCCTTTCCTGGCTCCTATCGACAGCAAGGACATCATGGCCCAGGGCACACAAAGTCTTTGCAACGCTTGAACCAAAACGCCCTATGCCGATAATTGCAAACTGCTTCTTCATAACAAAATACCTCCTTTTTAACCCACCATTACCTTACCTTCAGGGTATTTCACATTGCCATTGTCGCCTGCCAGCCTCTTTGCAAAGGCCAGCGTCAGCGTCAAAGGACCTACCCTACCTGCAAACATGGTCATAATAACGAATATTTTGCTAATATCGTTTAATTCAGAGTTATTAAAGGTACTCAACCCCACCGTTCCCAAAGCAGAGGCCGTTTCAAAGATCACGTCAACCAGCGGATAGGGCTCAATCAGAGACAATATCATGCTAACGCTCACCAATATAATGAAACTTATAACCGCTATCGCCAGCGCCCTGTTTACAATACTATAAGGGATCCTTCTATTAAAAACCTCTACATCACGCCTGCCTTTGATTACGCTGAGCACCGTAAGCAGAATTACGCTGGCCGTAGTGGTCTTGATTCCCCCACCCGTACCCGCAGGTGAAGCCCCAATAAACATCAGGATGATGGTCATAAACTTCGAGGCATTCCTGAGAGAAGCCTGATCAATTGTATTGAATCCAGCGGTTCTAGGGGTCACAGATTGGAATAATGCCCCTAGAATCTTGCCCCTCCAATTCTGGCCGCCCAAGGTAGCCGGATTATTGAATTCCACAATAAAGAAGAACAAGGCACCCGTCACAATCAATATAGCAGTAACGCACACCACCAGCTTTGTGTGCAATGACCACTTCTCAAAACGCTTGTTTCTGTAAATATCCAGCAAGACAGAAAAGCCAAGCCCTCCACATATGATTAAACCCATTATCGCAAAGTTTACGATGAAATCGTCGGTAAAGCCAGTAAAACTCCTATACCCTCCCATGAGGTCAAAGCCGGCGTTACAGAAAGCTGAAATGGCGTGGAATATGCTGAAATAAAGCCCCTTACCCCAGCCGTATAACGGAACAAACCGCAAAGCAAGGATTAAGGCGCCAATCCCCTCTATCAGGAAAGTAATCCCAATTATGTTTCTGGTTAGACGCACAACGCCCTGCAATTTAAACTCATTGAGGGCTTCCTGTATCACAAGCCTTTCCCTCAAGGTAATTCGCTTTCCCAAAAGCAGGAATACCAACGTTGCCATGGTCATAAACCCTAAGCCGCCCATCTGAATAAGTGAAATTATGACCAGCTGGCCAAATAGGCTTAGATCATCACCAGTATCTACCACCACAAGGCCGGTGACGCATACCGCTGAAGTTGCTTCAAACAAGGCATTTAAAAAGCCTATGCTTTCACCTGAACTGGAAGCTATAGGCAAAGTGAGAAGCAAAGCACCTACTAAGATCATGGAAGCAAAGCCAAGCACCAGGATTTGTGTAGGCAAAAGCCTTAGAGTTTTAATAATCATATTATAAATGATTTACCCTCCCATCCCATTCCACAAACCGTAATCTCACTTAAAATTCATCGTGTAAGCTCAAGATAAGATGAATTTCTTAAAACTCAATTTACGTAAAAATGAACAAAAGACCTCATTTTCAATGAGGCCTTTTCCCCCTTACCTTACGGCTGCTTGAAACTTACGCATGCAACTTTTCTTTAGCTATGTTTACCAACTGTGCAAAACCGTTGGCATCGTTGACAGCCATATCCGCCAATATCTTTCTGTCTATCTGAATCCCTGCCTTGCGCAGGCCATTTATAAACCGGCTGTAGCTTAAACCGTTCTGCCTTGCCGCCGCATTGATCCTAGCAATCCACAACTTGCGGAAGTCCCTTTTCTTGAGCCTTCTTCCCACATACGCATATGCCAGCGCTTTCATCACCGCTTGATTGGCTGCTCTGAACTGCCTGCTCTTGGCGCCATAATAACCTTTTGCAAGCTTCAGTATCTTCTTGTGCTTCTTCCTTGCATTGAGCGCTTTCTTTACTCTAGCCATAACACACCCTCCTTTACTGCCTTATTTATAAGGAATCAGCTGCTTTATCTTCTTGACCTCAACAGATGCAACATAGGTGGCTTTCCTGAGCTGCCGTTTTCTCTTTGGTGACTTTTTGGTAAGCAAATGGCTCTTAAACGCCTTAGCCCTCTTTATTTTCCCATTTTTGGTAAGGCGGAATCTCTTGGCTGCCCCTCGATGGGTCTTGATTTTAGGCATTGTTTATTCCTCCTCTCACTGCTTTATCCTTGTTTGCTGCTTAACTGCTATAAATTCATTCCATTACGTCTTTGGCGCTAATACCATAATCATCTGATTCCCTTCCAGGGTGGGCTTACGCTCCATCACAGCTTCCACCGTCAGCATGGACACAAACTTCTCCATAACTTCATACCCTACCTCAGGGTGAGCCATTTCTCTGCCTCTAAACCTGATTGTCACCTTCACCTTGTCCCCTGCCTTTAAAAACTTATCGGCATTTCTGGCCTTAACCCCCAGGTCGTGGTCTTCTATAGAAGCCGACAAACGTATCTCCTTAACATTGATGACCTTCTGGTTTTTACGTGCCTCCTTCTCCTTCTTTGCCATTTCAAACAGGTATTTACCATAATCCATGATCTTGCATACGGGTGGGTTGGCCTTTGGAGCAATTTTGACCAAATCGAGCTGCCTCTCCTCGGCAAGCCGTAGAGCCTTCTCAATTGGCATAATGCCCAGCTGCTCACCCGTCTCGCTAATCACCCTTACTTCTTTGTCCCTAATCTGCTCGTTAACCAATAATTCTTTTTTGTTGATGACCGTTCACCCCCGAATTTAATAAAACAAAAGAGCGGGCACAAATCTACCCACTCTCATCTCCATAGCGCAGCCCAGAGAATATCATCTCCTAACCGCCATATTGACCTTCCTGGCAGCCCTCTCGCGCCGGAAGGTGAGAAGTGGATAGCTTCTACTTGATGGCAAGATAAAGTTTAACACAAAAGCTCGTACTTTGTCAAACGTTTTGATAAAAATTTTTTGAAAGTGAAACCCAAACATATGTTTGCAACATGAGTCAAAATGTGATAAAATTTACCTACACGGTGTAATGGGGGGTTCCCGTTATGGATTTGCATACAAAATTAAAGATTCTAGGTGCGGCTGCTAAATACGACGTATCCTGTTCATCCAGCGGGAGTTCTCGCCGAAACAGGTCAAGCGGACTTGGCAATGCAAGCTTGCCCGGCATTTGCCATAGCTGGTCGGACGACGGGCGATGCATATCCCTGCTCAAGATATTGTTTACCAACCATTGCGCCTTCAATTGCTTGTACTGCGTAAACCGCGCAACGGCCGATGTCCCCCGCGCCACATTCACGCCCGACGAAGTGGCCCAGCTTACCATAAATTTTTACAAGAGGAACTACATCGAAGGGCTGTTTTTAAGCTCGGCTGTATATAAAAACCCAAATTACACCATGGAGCTATTAGTAACAACCGTAAAAAAGCTGCGCAAAGAATATCAGTTTAATGGATACATCCACTTAAAGGTTATTCCAGGCGCAGATCCGTTATTGATAGCTGAGGCTGGTAAATACGCTGATCGCATAAGCGTCAACATAGAGCTTCCGTCCAGCCAGGGGCTTCAGTTGTTGGCACCCCAAAAAAGCAGGGACTCGATCATCCGGCCCATGGAGTTCATTCACTCGAAAATACTTCAAACCCGTGAGGAGCGAAAACTATATAAAAATGCCCCCCTTTTTGTCCCTGCTGGTCAAACCACGCAGCTTATAGTAGGTGCAACGCCCGATAATGACCTGAAAATACTCAAGCTATCCGAAAGCCTCTATAACCATTTCTCTTTAAAGAGGGTGTACTACTCGGCCTATGTGCCTGTGACACAACACCCAAATTTACCGTCTATTGCCAGCCCTCCTCTTATGCGTGAACACCGCCTGTATCAAGCCGACTGGTTAGTTAGAGTTTATGGCTTTAAGGCCGACGAACTGCTGGATGAAAACCAACCACTGTTAGATACCGAAATCGACCCAAAGTCAGCCTGGGCGCTCAGAAACCTCCACTTGTTTCCCGTCGAAGTTAACCGTGCCGACTACGAGATGCTGATCAGGGTTCCCGGAATTGGTGTTCGCTCTGCCAAACGCATAATTGCAGCAAGGCGGTACAGCACCATCGACTTTGATATTTTGAAGCGTTTCGGCGTTGTGCTCAAAAGGGCACGCCACTTCATAACCTGCAATGGCAAGTTCTACGGGGAGAGAAATATAAACGAGCTGACGCTGTATCAAATGCTCAAGCCCACAGCCAAGCAACAAAATAGCACAAAGGTAGCAGGTGAACAGCTTACCTTTCCCTCTCTTTATCCCCAGTTGTTCCAACCAGAAGATGTACATACGGTCATAACAGGAGAGATGTGAAAGTGGTTTACTATGTATATGATGGAAGCTTCGAGGGGTTGTTAACGGCCATATACGAAGCGTATTACCGGCAAGAAGAGCCCGAAAAAATCCTAAGCGACGACAATATACAGGACAACCTGTTTGTACAATATGTGTACATAAATACAGACCAACAAAAAGCACAAAGGGTGTATGACGCCATAGTACACAAAATATCCTCTTCAGCAGCCAAAAAAGTGCTGTACGCCTTTCTTTCAGAGGCTCAGGATGCAGGAACAGCCATATACAGATATCTCAAACTGGGCTTTAAGATGGGCAAAAGCGTTGATTCGGCCTTGGCCGACCCGTATGTGTTTCGGATTCATGTCCTACACAAAAAAGTAAGCCAAGAAGCTGGTAAAATGCTGGGATTGATACGTTTCCGGTTACTTAAAAATGGGATATTTTACGCTCCCATTGAACCTGACTTTAACATTTTGGGCATAATTGCACCTCACTTTAAAAGGCGCATGCCGACCCAGGACTGGATAATACATGACGTAAAGAGAAAGCTGGCTGCTTTTCACAGCCAAGGGCAATATGCCATCTTGCCCTTTGAGTTTAAAGAAGCCCTCCCACTAGATGACGAAGAATTTGACTATCAAACCCTGTGGAAGGAATACTTTCAAAACATCGCCATCAAAAGCAGGATCAATCCACGACTTCAGCGACAGTTCATGCCCGTACGTTACTGGAAATATTTGATTGAAAAACCGGGTACGCAGACAAAATCATAATGGCTAAGTTGATTAACTACAATAACTTATCCTTCCATTATCAATTTGAGGTCAAAATTCAGATAATCGCATGAGACCAAATGATACGTGACGCCGTCCATATACCCTTCTACCGCGCTACTCAAGCTTGCACCGTGAAGGTGACCAAACACCACGTGTTTCACGGGATATTGCCTGATCAGCTTAGCCATATCATTCTCGTTTCCCCTCTCATCAAAAGGGGGATAATGAAGCATCACCACTATTTCTCTAGCTCCCTTAGCGCTGTCCAGCGATAATTTCAGTCTATTCAGTTCCCTATTAAATATCTTGATATCATGCTGCACGTCTTCCCGTGCTTCCAAAACTGTCCATCCACGTGTACCGCAAAAAGCAATGCCCTCAAAAAATATGCTGTCGTTCTGTATTGCAAACATATTATCGGGAAGCATCTTCCTCACTTTGGATATAGAAGACCACCAATAATCGTGGTTCCCCCTTATTATAATCTTTCGTCCAGGGAGCTGTCCTATGCTTTCAAGGTCAGGCTTAGCCTCCTCCAGCTTCATAGCCCAGCTTATATCACCGGGAATGAGGACCACATCCTCTGGTCCCACCTTGCTTATCCAGTTATACTTTATCCTCTCCCAGTGCTGAAACCAGTGCTCACCAAACACATCCATGGGTTTGGGATTGGCTTCCGACAAGTGAAGGTCACCGATTGCAAAAACTTTCATTTGCACTTTCTCCTTATTGCGCTAGCCCCTTCTTAGCTAACTCCGACACTATCTCATTATGTACTTCTTCGGCAGTGATATCAGGGTCATCTACGGTCAAGTTTATAAAAACACAATCAGAAGAATTAAGATAATACTCCTTCACACCGGCGGTTTTTTCGTTATACTCATTGAATCGCTTCATTATGACTTCTTCGTTATCGTCTTCTCTCGTTATAAGTTGCACTCTACAGTCAGGGCACTCTGTATATCCCTGCCTTATATGAAATATCCTTTTACAGTTAGGACAAATTCTTCTACCCAGCAACCTGTGCAAGAGCACATGCTTCGTCACATCAAAATTGATTACTACATCAACTTTTTTGTTCATCGAATTCAGCATTTTATCCAACGCCTCTGCCTGGGCAACAGTCCTGGGAAAGCCATCAAATATTACACCCTTGGCGTTTTTTAACTTTGTCAATGCATCTTCTACCACAGCGTTTACAACCTCATCGGACACCAGCTTACCCTGTTTGACAACCTGTAGTTTGTCGTACAAAGGATGGCCAGGGTCCTGTAGGATCTGGCGAAACAAATCTCCTGTAGATAATTGTACCAAATTGAAATCCTCAGCTAGAAGTTGCCCTTGCGTTCCCTTCCCACTGCCAGGCGGGCCCAGTAACACGATGTTCACCAACCATTCCTCCTTCTTTTCGGCAACAAGTTTTCTCCCCTGCTGCTTTTATTATTCCTTATTTTAAATTTTTTCATCATCCACACATTTTCTCACTCATTTTTGACAAATCCTTTTTTACCAAATCTCAATTTCATAGTCAATACCTTATCGGTAGAAAATATCTTACCACAGATAAATATCAAAACTATAAAGACGGCTAGCATGTAAAGTATGCCGTATAACACCACAGCATAGTTTCCAAGGAGTATGTTCTGTGACGCTATAAAGGGATGGCTAAAGGGTATAAGCATAATTAAGACCTTAGCAGGTAAGGACAAAGAGTTAATATCCGAAAACATGGAAATAAAATACGGGATCATCACGAGGAAGATGAGGGGCAATATCATTGTCTGGGCGCTCTTTAAGTCTTCTACCATCACTCCCAAAATGATAGTCAGTCCCAAGGCACACAGTATAGCCAAAAATATCGATACACCCAATATTAAATAGTCTCCCGAGGTATATTGAAGGCCCAGCCTTTGCATGAGGTCATTTATCTGGCTACCCTCACCTATATCCCCCATAAAGCCGCCCATATAATACCTGAACCCTAGCATATATATCACCGCAGAAAGCAATCCCACCAAAGCTGAAGCCGCCATTTTGGCAATCACTATCTGGTTTCTGCTTATGGGTACAGTTAGGAGAGTCTCCAAAGTTTTATCTTGCTTTTCCATGGCCATGGCTGATAACACCATCTGAGAAGAAAATACAATGATCACCATCAGAATAACGGGGATGAATATGGATTGGGAATACACGATATTGCTAACCTCTGCAGCTGACCCCTCGGCCACAACATCCTTTACCACAACAAACCCTTTGCTTTTTATGGGATTTTTTATGTCCTCCGGGTTGAGGTCAGGAAAGTTCGCCTTTAAGAAATTATCTGAAAGAAGTTTGTTTATCTCTGAAATTACCTGACCAACTATTGCGGCATTTGCCGAACTGGTCATGGAAAAGCTGCGGATGAAGGAATAAGCCTCTATTTCTTTAAACTGAAATTTTGATGCTGCCTCGCCAAAACCCTCAGGGATTACTAGTAGCAAATTTATATTACCGCTTTTCGCATATTCTACAGCTTCATCCTTGTCTTTTTTATCCAAAAGATTCACTTTAAAACCGGCATAGGATAAACCATTGAGAAGCGTTCTAGATTCTTGTGAATCATCCAAATTTAAAACATATATTTCTTGTTTCTCTTGCATCTTCTTTACTTCAGATTGAACGATGTTTCCTATAAAATAAAACAACCCCATGGTGAACAGCAAAGAAATAACCAGCTGAAACGTTATTAGCTCTTTTATTTCTTTTTTTAATAAATTTGCAAATTTCCTCATTGTACCAGCCTCCTGAATACCTCTTCCAGATTTTCCGCAGAGTATTTATCTTTTAGCACCCTAGGCTCACCCGTTTCCAGAATCTGCCCTTTGTCTATAATTGCCACCCTGTCGGACAGAAAATCGATCTCCAGCATGTTATGAGATGAAAGGAGCACTGAAATCCCTTCTTTTACGAATTCCTTTATGACCTCCCTTATCTCCAGTGAGTTAATGACGTCCAGCCCTGAAGTAGGCTCGTCAAGTATGGCAAGCTTGGGCTTGGTCATAAGAGCCCTTGCTAAAAGGAGTTTCCTGGTCATGCCTTTGCTGTATGTACCCACTTTATCTTTTAGTCTGTCTTTAAAGCCCACGATCTTTATCGCTCTTTCGATATACATATCTACATCCTGCGGCTTTTCAGCATAAAAGCTTGCCATAAATTTTAAATAATCCAGCCCTGTAAGATTTTTGTATGCTCCTGCCTCCTCAGGGAGATATGTAATTCCCTGCCTTATCTTGTCCGGATTCTTTTTCAAATCAAAGCCCATGAACTCGACTTTTCCATCGGTAGGCGTAAGGAGTGTAGCTATAATTCTGAGGGTGGTGGTCTTACCTGCACCATTGGGTCCAATTAAGGCGAAGATTTCACCCTTCTTCACCTCAAAGCTGACTCCCTTTAATGCCTCAAACTTCCCGTAATTCTTCTTTAAGTTGCTCACATTGAGTATCACATCACTCAAAGCATCCATCCCCCTAACAAATCAGAATTGAGTAAAATATGCTACGATATTAGTTTAACAAAATATTAGAGCTAAGTCTATGATATATAGTGAAATTTTTGGTAATGCCGTATCAATTTATCTTTGCAGAAGTGGCCATTGCCCCTTTAGGTATTTTATTAGAATACTTTTTTGCATATTTGCCAAATTTAGATGCTCAACATACAATAACCTTACCAGGAGCACCCTACTCATTATACCATGTTGATGTTTCAGGATACCGATTAACAAACTTCTCATTGGCTTTCTCAAGTTTCCTAAAGTATTCATCATAAGAAGGGCTTAACTTCCTCATGTTTGGAATAAACACGTCGAAATATCCGCTTGTTTTTTGAAACTCCAATAAAAGGTTTTGAATTTTATACTCAGACGATTGTTTATATTCCTCTGAATTTTTATAGGCAATATACTGTTCCAAAATATTCTTGTTTTTTTCAATATAATCATCAACATTTTCTATAGCTTTAACTATTTCATTTGTTACACTCTCCAACAACTCATCATTCACAATAGAAACAGCCTCTTCAAAATATTCTTTCAATTCAGCAGTAAACTCAACAGTTTTAATATTATCCAAAAATTTGACAACATTGTTGTATGCCTTTTCCTGCTCTTTGCTAGAAATCCGTTCATTTAAAAATCTGCCAAAGTGAAAAACAAGGAAGTGTCCATAATATCCAGGAAAAGCATCTAATAATTTTTCCTTGATTATTTGCTGTTTCTCCAGCTCCTCAAGCTGCTTCATGATTTCATCAATATTTTCACCTTCAATTAACTGATTCAGGAGCTCTTGCTTTTTACTGTACTGCTGCAACTCCAAATCCTTCTTGTGCTTGACTTTTGTCAAGCCCGCCTTTTTATTATCTTTTTCCAAAACATCGCGTATTTCAGAGATGCTTAACCCAAGCTTTCTTAAAACAGATATTTCTTTAAGCTTTGCCACATCTTCACTAGAAAAATTGCGGTATCCATTTTCTTCAACCTTAGGAGCAATAAGCCCCTTCTCCTCATAATACTCTATAGCTTTTTTCGTAAGCCCTGTTATTTTGCACACTTCATTTATTAACATTTATACCACCTCCACCGACATAATAAGCTATCACCTAAGGGGTTAGTCAAGTACAATGTTATATTATTTTTACTTTTACTCTGCCTACTATTTAATGCTTTTGTCTAAAAGCCTTACCATAAAAATTAGAACTTGGCCATTGGCAACAATTATTTTTTCAATGCAGAAAAATTTTAATAAATTCTTAAGATACACATTTATAGATTTTTAGTATAATCATGGTGAGAAGACAGCAGAGTATTGCTTCAAAAAAACTGGGAGGATTTACGGACAAAGAGGTGGTAAAAGACATGATAACAATACAGACTAAACTCACTTTCCCAAGCAAGGAAGATGAGCAAGCAGTAGCGGATTTAATGAGAAGATGGTCATCCTGCGTAAGATTCGCATATAACAGGCTTTTAGAAGGCTGGGATAGAAATGCACTAAAAAGAGAATTACAGAGGGTTTTTAATTTAAATTCGAGGTATGTAGATGATGCGATAATGAAGGCAAAGAGCGTTTTAGAGTCTTACAGAGAGAGGGACGAAAACCCCAGTAAGGTTATATTTGGTGGCAGGAGCTTGTTTGATAAGCTCAAGAAACGGCATATAAACGGGAAAGCATACAAGAAGTTAAAACAGGAGTGGCAAGAGAGGAGAAAAGGCAATCTTTATTCAAGAGGTGACAGGAGCAAGAAAGGGAATCTCAACACAAGGATTGAGGTAGATGAAAATGGTATTTGGCTGAGGATCAACGTAGGAGAAAGAAAGTATGTGTATGCGAGGATACAAGCGGGATGGAAGAGAGGGAAGAGCCGGGAGGGATTGCTTGAGGCAATCGGCGTTTGTGGGGAACCTTATTCGGTGGAGCTAAAGCTTAAGAACGGCAAGGTATATGCCTACTTTACGATTGAGGAAGATTTTCCAGAAGCTGTGGTAACGAAGGAAAATGGGGTCATAGGCATAGACATTAACGCATATCCGGAACACATAGCGTGGGCGGAAGCTGATGCGAATGGGCAGCTTGTAAGTTACGGCAAGGTTCCGATGCCGCATCTTGCGAGCGGTAATTCAAGCAAGAGGGAATATTACAGATGGCAGTATGCCTGGGAAGTAGTAAGGCTAGCGGAAGAAAAGAAAAAAGCAATAGTAATCGAGAGGTTGGACATAAGGGACAAAGGGAAGAGGGGGGACTTTTCGGGGAGGAAGTTAAGGAGAATAAGGCATAATTTCAGCTACAGGTCGCTCTTGGATAAAGTCAAGATTTTAGCACAGCGGAAGGGTATACAGGTTATAGAGGTTGACCCTGCATATACATCAGTGATAGGGCTTTTGAAGTACGCGCCACAGTATATGATAAGCAAGGACGAAGCGGCGGCGTATGTAATAGCGAGGAGAGGGCTTGGACTAAAAGAGCGGATTCCCGAAGGATATATGGCAATTGTAGAGCATTTAGATGCTGGGGAATTAGAGGGATTGAAAGAGCATGTAAAGAAAACGGTTAAGAATAAACAGTTGAGGAAGAAACGTTTGAAAGAAATAGAGAGGGCTGAGAAGTTTATACAAAGCCTTGGGAGTGAGCTGGGGGAGGTACCGAGGCCTCTGTATGGAACAAGTCTTGGTGCCTGTAGCGGAAGCTACGGACTCTGGCGAGTTCTCAAGGTAGCGGTGGTGACGCCACTCTCTCCTGATAGGGTATTGAGGGATGTCTCTGTCCTGAGGAGGGTGATGTACTCAGGACAAGTGGGGAGACCCGGATAAGGGCGCGAGTTCCTGCTTCTTGGGGCAGGGGCTATGGTTGTCCCAAATACCGCCTGCTGGGGGTGGGACAACCTGAAAGGCGGTAAGAAATACCCCAGCCGTCTAAACTTGTGCAGTTTTGTACAGTTTAGATGACCAGGATAATACAAATGAAGAAGTTTAAAACACCCAAACTGAATAAACATGAAGTAAAAGCATTGTTGTGGAAATACAAACATCTTTCACTGGTATCGCTCTATGGGTTTGCGCAGATATGGTTTCAATACTGTGAACGCACTGTACGCCCCAAGTATTTCATGTACTCAATGCTTGACAATTACATACCCTTTATCAAATACTTCGTGGTGCCTTACCTCTTCTGGTTTATATACATGGGCCTGGGATTCTTGTACCTGGCGGTGGTATCTAAAAAGGACTTCTATAGGCTGTGCATATACATGTTTGGCGGCATGTATCTGTGCTATGTACTGTATCTTTTGTTCCCCAATGGGCAGAACTTGAGGCCAATCATCACTGATAACGACATATTCTCTAGGATTATAAAGCACATATACGCCACTGATACCCCTACAAATGTGGCGCCCAGCATTCATGTCTTCAACTCAATAGCTGTACATGTATCTTTGGTCAACTGCCCCCAATTTAGAGAGAAAAGGTGGATGAAATTAGCGTCATTCATATGTATGACCACTATAAGTGCCTCCACAGTACTCATAAAACAACATTCCATAAAAGATGTCATGTGGAGCATATTGCTTGCAATGGCGTTTTATGTGGCCATATACCAGGTGCCCAAGTGGCTACCCAGCAAAAATGAGGTTTCCATCAATATCAAAGGGGTTTCATCGATGAAATAATACATCAAGCAATAATATATTCAGAAAAAGTATGGTCAAGGCGTACTTATTAAAATCTAATCCTTCACAGCCAACCGATTCTAACCCACCAGATTCGGCTGACCGAAATAGTATAAAAAAATGGGGCTTAAAGCCCCTCTTTATTTTGCCTCGCTCACCATCTTCTTCCTGTATTTCTCTGCTCCCCAATTCTTTATTTTGTCGATGTCTTCATCAGTCATTGCCTTAATCTCTAAGCCGTTTTTAAGTATGTGGTGTATGACATATAAACACGCCGTTAAAGTCTCCTCTATCGTCCTGGCTTCGATATATCCCGTCTTATATACCACTTCGCCGGTGCGTGTGTTTATATTGATCTTGTTGTCTAACCGGTCTAGGGCTATCTGCTCGCTACCTAGATAGACTATTTGATCAGGATAAAGCACTCTGTTGAAAAACTCCATATCTACACGGTTGTTCTTTATAAAATCCCTTACGAATTCCGTCCTGCTGATGAATTCTGTATCACTCACTTTTTCCAACTTTATTTCTGGATAGTGTGTAGAAATACCAAAATGCCTTTTTATTATGTCGTTTGCCGTTTCATTAAGTTTAAGGCACTCTTCTGCATCCTCCGCAGTTACAATTAGGCCATGATTTTGCATAAATATCAACTGCGGAAATACGTCATGCTCATCCATATACCGTTCAATAATATCCTTTATGCTCAGAGTCAAATGAAACCCCGGCATGGTATAGGAAACCCACACGCAGTGCAAGCCCTTTGAATTGAAAATCTTCCCAACAAGCTCCTCTCCTTCTTTTGAACAGCACAGTATGTTGGCATAAACAGGATGGGTATGGATGACGTATTTCTTAAGCATCGAGTGGAACCCAGCTTCTACCGACGGCCTTAAAGCCTTATAGCCCTCAAGCTGAACGGTATTTTGTTTAATCAGCTCAGCCCCAACTTTTTCGGTGTCTATGTCAGGCGTTATACTAGCATTATTAAAATATTCCACGATATTGCGATAATTCACCACGGCAAAACCGTCATCTTCGGTCACTTGTTCCAACCTGTAGCCTGAAGCCTTAATGGCCATAAGCTCATGGTCGATTTTTACCGATGTGTTGCCGCCCCCACCTTGGACCAGGTCGGGATGAACACCCACCGCTTTTGATATCTTTTCCAACTCCTTTAACGATTCCCTCAACAACGCAATCCCTTCCTTTAAATCTTGTTTACGTTGTTCTTTCTATAGACAAACTTATTGTAGCAAATTTATGGCAAACATACAAGTTCACGTTTAATTTGAATTGTCAAAAATCCCAATTTTGAGCTTTACACTCCTAGACGGCTTCTTCGCAACTGTTCATTTGCCGTAAAGTTGTTACTGGGCACGTACCCTTTAAGCGGCACTATCTTCTCATGGATGGCGTCGATTATCCAGTCAGGCTGTGGGAAGAAAAACCTCTCTAGTTCATGGGCAGGTGTAATCCAGTTTCTGGCGCCAACAACCACCGGAGGTGCATCCAGATAATCAAAGGCCAGCTCGGTAATATTTTGTGCAAAGTCCTTCAGATAAGAAACCCTCTCACATGCATCTCCGGTTATGACTATCTTGCCAGTCTTTTTGACTGATTCTATCACCTTTTCATAGTTAAAAGGCACTATGCTCCTGGCATCTATGACCTCGGCAGACATGCCGTACTTGGTTTCTAAAATCTTTGCTGCCTCCAATGCCCTGTAAAGCATTGCCCCTGCTGTCAATATAGTTATATCCCTTCCTTCCTTCTTAATATCAGGCTCGCCAATTGGCACTTCATAATACCCTTCTGGCACTCCCTCTGGATGGAACAGCTCACCAACGTCATATATCCGCTGACTCTCGAAAAATACCACCGGGTCTGTGCCCATCAAGGCGCTGTTCATAAGTCCTTTTGCGTCGTACGGCGTTGCGGGAAACACTACCTTAAGCCCAGGTATGTGGGCTACCAGGGATGTCCAGTCCTGAGAGTGCTGTGCTCCGTACTTGGACCCTACCGATACCCTCAACACTACCGGCATCTTCAAAATACCGGCGCTCATGGCCTGCCATTTGGATAGCTGATTGAATATCTCATCCCCTGCCCTTCCGATAAAATCAGCGTACATGAGCTCCACTACCACCCTGCCGCCACACATGGCATATCCCACAGCGGAGGCTACAATGGCAGCTTCTGAAATAGGGGCGTTGAACAGCCTATGGTAAGGCAATGCCTCAGTCAACCCACGGTATACCGCAAACGCTCCACCCCAGTCACGGTTATCCTCTCCATAAGCTATCAATGTCGGATCCACATAAAACTTATCAAGCAGGGCTTCAAATATGGCATCGCGAAGCTGGAACACCTTGCTCTTGGGCACCGGTTTACCGTCTTGAATCCCTACCCTGACCTTTTTCTTTATCTGCTGCAGCCTAGGATTTTCCTCTTTAGGAATCAAGACCTCGCATTCCCTATCCTCCATCTTCTCTATTCTTTCGTTAGAGAACATCAGGCTGGCTATAGCATCAGGATTGGATACCAAGTCCATTCTAGGAGACTTGCTTTCATCTATGGCCAATTTGTAAATCCTGTCAATACGCTCCTTCACGTCATCCAAAATAGCGTCCAATTGCTCCTGTGTAGCTATACCGGCATCAATAATCTGCTTTCCATAAGTCACTATAGAATCATGCTGCTTCCACGCATCTACCTCTTCATTCGTCCTGTAAGTAGAGGCATCTGATGGTGAATGCCCGCAAAATCTGTATGTCACCACATCAAGCAATACTGGTCCTTTGTTCTCCAGCAAAAGCTGCTTCTTCCTCTTTATAGCATCCATGACAGCTAAGGGGTTATATCCATCCACCCTTTCGGCATGCATCTGTTCGGGATTGATGCCGGCACCCACTCTGGCCAGTATCTGATAAGCCATGGTCTCTCCACATGTCTGGCCACCCATGCCGTAGTGGTTGTTAAAGAAATTGAATATTATAGGCAATCCTCCCCTGTAGCCTTCTTCCCACAGATACCTGAACTGGTCCATGGCTGCCATGTTCATTGCTTCCCACACCGGACCGCACCCCATGGCACCATCGCCTATATTGGCTATCACTATGCCCTTCTTGCGGTTAACTTTTTTAAACAGCGCCGCTCCAACTGCAATTCCTGCCGAGCCACCTACAATGGCATTGTTGGGGTAAATTCCAAAGGGGGTGAAGAAAACATGCATGGAGCCGCCCAGCCCTTTGTTAAAGCCCGTCTCACGTCCAAATATCTCGGCTAATGCACCATAGAGGAGAAAATCCATTGCCAGCTCTTTTACGCTCTTGTAATCCCTCTTGCTCTCCTCCACCACTTTAAGTATCCTGCCATTCCAAAACCTCTTCATTATATCCATCAGTTCTTCGTCGGACATCTTCTCTATGGCTGAAAGGCCCTTGGCTATGATTTCGCCGTGGCTTCTGTGTGAACCAAATATGAGATCGTCTTTGTCTAGATGGAATGCCTGGCCCACCGCTGCCGCCTCTTGACCGATGGAAAGATGCGCCGGCCCAGGATAGTCATAAGGAACGCCATTGTATTCCCCGGTAGTTTTTACCAGTTGAAGCATGGTCTCAAACTCACGTATAATGACCATATCCCTGTAAATCCGTATAAAATCCTCGGCAGTATAGTTGGCCTTTTCCTCTTCGATAGTTTTGTTATATTGATTTGCAGGTATATCCTGAAATTTAACCCATCCACTTTTCCTTACCTCATCGGGATTTACAAAAAGCTGTTTGGGCATTTAAACCTCTCCCTTCTCAATCTTCAAATTGAAATATGCACTCCCTTATAACCTCCGACACAGTTGGATGTGGAAATACCAGCTCCTTTATGTCCTTTATGCGCATCTCGGCTTCAATCATCAATCCTGCGCCGTAAATGATTTCTGAAGAATAATTGCCTATCATGTGAACACCTATTATATTCCTGTACTTCCTATCGATGAGCACCTTGCATATGCCGTCTCCTCCCTCGTTCTCGGCCACGTACCTACCGCTATAGCGCATGGATACCTTTGCAACTTCAAAGTCAATACCTTTTTCCCTTGCGGTTTCTTCGGTCTCACCCACAAATGCAACCTCCGGGTTGGTGTATATCACGGAGGGGATGGCGTGATAGCGTACAATGTCCTTCTTGCCCAGCATGTTGTTTACGCAAACCTCAGCTTCCCTGTAGGCGGTATGTGCCAGCATATAACGGCCGTTGACATCGCCAGCTGCATAAACCTCCGGCCTATTGGTCTTGCCCTTATCGTCAGTCTTTATGGCACCCCTTTCAATCTCAACACCGATACTTTCAAGGCCTATGCCTTCCACAGTCGGCCTTCGCCCCACGCTCATCAATACCTTATCCGCTTCAACAGCTTCTCTTTTTCCATCACATTCATAGACCACAGCCCCATCATGTATCTCCACCACTTTTGAGTTAAGCTTGAACTCTATTCCCTTCTTTTGATAATTCTTAAGCAGAATCTGCGAAATCTCCCTGTCTATGCTTCCGCCGATGTGGTCCAGCATCTCGATTATGGTGACTTTGCTACCTGCCGAATTGAAATACGATGCCATTTCAAGCCCTATTATACCGCCTCCCACGATGACCAGGGAGTCGGGTACCTGCGGTATATCGAGTATCTCGCGGTTGGTAAGGACGTAACCTTTCTCCAGGCCTTTTTCGATGCCCGGTATTGGAGGCATGATGGGTACAGAACCAGTAGCAATTAGCAACCTTTTACCTACAAACGATTCATTATTTACTTTGACGGTATAACCATCGTGACTTCTATCAACTATGTAAGCACGGCCTTCCACAACCTCCACATGGCTGGCCTTAAGCTGCGACTTTATGCCAGCCACCAATGTCTTTACAACCTTGTTCTTTCTTGCTATTACCATGCCGTGGTCCAAGACCACATCCTTTGCAGTGACCCCGTATTTTTCACCAAACTTTGCATAATCGCATATCTTAGCCGAGTGAAGCAGAGCCTTTGAGGGGATGCATCCCTCATTCAGGCATACTCCACCCAGGAATCTTTCTTCGATAAGAAGCGTTTTAAGGCCCGCCTGGCCTGCCCTTTCGGCACCTAAATAGCCTGCCGGCCCACCACCTATTACAATCAGGTCATAAACCATCTTTATTCACCTTTCCCTCTTTGCTTATTTTGCAAGAAAAATATCAAAGTTTTCCAGATTGGTCTTGAGTTCCTGTAAAAACCTTGCGGCAGGAGCACCATCCACCGCTCTGTGGTCAAACGTCAGAGACAAGCCCATGGCCGGATAGGTGACTATCTTGCCGTCCACCTCTTTGACGCGTTGCACTATTGTATTCACGCCCAAAATACCAGTCTGCGGAGGGTTGAGTATGGGAGTAAAGGCCTCGACGCCTAAAGTTCCCAAGTTGGTAACCGTAAAGGTTCCTCCTTTCAAATAGTCGGGATTGATACTGCCCTTTCTGCAAGCCTCCACCAGTTCTTTCACTTCTCGTGATATCTGATTGAGAGACTTGCCATCAGCATTGTATATGGTAGGTACCATGAGCCCTCGCTCTGTATCTACAGCAACCCCGAGGTGTACATGTTTGAAGATGAGCATTTTATCCTCAAGAAAATGAGCGTTCAAGACCTTATGATTCAGCAGCGTCCTAGATACTACATAGAGTATGATATCGTTGAGCGTGATGTTTTCGAGTCCCAAACGCCCACCTTGCTCCTTTACCTTATTTCTAAACGCGAGTATTTCGGTGGCATCAAATGAGGTATGTATGGTGAGCTGTGCAGTATTAGCCAGCGATTGATGCATTGTCCTGGCAATGACTTTTCTTATGTTGCTGAGCTTGACCTCCTCATATTCCGCTTCCGCAACTCTTTCTTGAATGCGAGGTTGCACCATCTCGCGGGATTTATCTTCCTTCATCCTTTCCACATCAGCAGTAGTAACCCGTCCCCCTATGCCTGTGCCACTTATATGCACTTCCTCCGCTTTGAGATACGCTTCTCTAGCAGCAGGAGTGACCAACTTATCATCTTCTATAAGCTGCCTTATGTCCCTTTCAATTATCCTGCCATTAGGTCCGGTAGGAGTAGCTTCTCTGTAATCTACTCCCACCTTTTCAGCCAAATTACGAGCCCTTGGGCTAATCTTTATCCTGCCATCTTCCTGTGTCACAGTACCGCCTTTTATTTTTTCTTTTTTTTCATTGTCTGCCCCGGATTGTTGCTCTCCCTCAACTACACCGCCCTGTGTTGTAGGAACCTTCTTTCCCCCAGGCATAAACTCGGAAATATCCTCACCCTCTTCACCAATGACACAGACGGTTGCAAGCACTGGTACATCATCGCCCTCATCGAAGAAAATCTCCAGCAAAGTACCCTCTGCCTTTGCTTCCTCGTCAAAAGCCGCCTTATCGGTCTCATATGAAAAGAGCAAGTCGCCAACCTTTACCGTATCACCCTTCTTCTTGTACCACTTGGTTATGACGCAGCTTTCCACTGTTTGCCCCTGACGAGGCATAATCACCGGCGTTGCCATATTTCTATCTCCCTTCTTCATTTTACTTTTTTTCAATTTTCAACACTTACTCGTCCAAAAATATTATGACCAATTATACCATCGGATTCCACGCTACAATGTCAAAAACATAAAACCTAACATATGTGTTAATTTTGATGTTATATTTTTCATTGTTTTAAACAAATATAACAAATTCATAACATTAAGTTGGTAAAATAAAACGCTTGATTTCATTTTAACAGACCTGTTTTTCATTGTCAACAGCTCATATTCCCTTTTATGTAGAGCTTTTTAATGTTGATTGATTGTCACCTAACCTGTATAATAATATTTAGGAATTTGTAATGTCCATGTTAAATTTATCAGAAAGGGATGATAGGTGTGGAGTACAAATACCGTCGATTAGAAAATCAAGTCGCCATTGTAACTGGGGCTGGCCAAGGATTGGGTGAAGCCATAGCCAGGCGTTTGGATGCCGAGGGAGCTAAAGTGGTGGTGACTGATATAAACTTTGAAGCAGCACAAAAGGTGGTAGCCGACCTTAAGGATGCAATCGCATTAAAAGTCGATGTTACAAAGTACGAAGATTGCGAAGAAATGGCGCGTGTAACTGTAGAGAAGTATGGAAGAATCGATTTACTAGTCAGCAATGCCGGAATCCTCATCGCTAAAGGAATTGATGAATTCACCACCGATGAGTGGAGAAAGGTCATAGAGGTAAATCTGATAGGCTACTTTAATTGTGCAAAAGCTGTGGCACCTATCATGATAAAGCAAAGGAAAGGCAACATCATTCAAATAAACAGCAAATCAGGCAAAAAAGGGTCCTATAAGAACTCGGCTTACGCCGCAAGCAAATTTGGCGGCATAGGGCTTACTCAGAGCCTGGCACTCGAGCTAGCACAATACAACATAAGGGTCAACGCCATATGTCCCGGCAATCTGCTGGACTCACCCCTGTGGGTCAATAGCCTGTACGAACAATACGCGCGCAACCAGGGACTTACAAAAGAAGAAATAAGACAGAAATATCTAAGCCAGGTTCCATTGGGAAGGGCATGTACATACGACGATGTGACTAACGTACTGGTATTCCTGGCTTCAGATGAAGCAAGCTACATGACAGGCCAGGCTATAAACGTAACCGGCGGTCAAGAGATGAGATAAAAAGAGATATTGCCCTTTAAAGCGGGCAATATCTCTTTTTATTTTTGCAAATTTGTTTTATTTACACATTTTGAAAACAAGGCCACTGTTTTACTGATTAAAACAACATTGGCACCATTTTATAATCACCAAGATCCACTTTTACATTTTAGCATCCCATATTCCATCAGATTATTGGCTTGGCATGTTCCAGAAGGTACCTCTCGGCTTCAGCACACCATAGGCCGTTATTTTCCTCTACTATCCTGGCCAACTCGGCAAATAGCGAATCAGTCTTACCCTTTTCCTTAAAATCCGCTATAGCAGTCAACTCAAGTTCGATGTTGGTATATATGAGCTTTTTCCCCCCCGGAATCTTAGGTAGATTCAAGGTAGTATCCACCACGCTGTTTAACCCTCCGATATGAGTAATCATAGCCGCCGGATTTATAAGCCCCTTTTCCATCATCTGCAACGCCTCTATCATGTCCTCGGTGTTGCCACCGCTGGTGCCTACCACGTGGGTAGATGCATAGTGTACGTTGTAAAAATTGACCTGGGCTGAAAAATTCGGATCAGTAGGCCCTGCAAAGAAATTCAAACAGCCATCCCTGGCCAGTATGGCATCCCCTGTCTCAACCACCGACTTAACCGGTGCAAATACAAACACGTCGTCATATCCCTTACCATCGGTCAAGGACATAAGATATTCTGCCACATTGCCCATCCCAGACGTGTTTACATACTTTAGCGTAACTCCGTTGCGCGCAGCTTCCTCTACCGTTATGATTTTGCTGGCCCTTTCAAGCCGGGCTTGGTCTATGTCAGTCACCACTAAAAGTCTCGGTTTTCTATCCCTGTGCACGGCATAATCAATAGCACCCAAACCCATAGGCCCTGCTCCGGCCAGTATTGCCATGTTTCCGCCCTCGACTATGTCCATGTTGTGCACGTACTTACCAGGTACGGTATGGTAACTCGCATGGAAGGCACCGATTATACACGACATGGGCTCGGCAAGCGAGCCATAAAAGTAAGCATCGCCGTTATATTCAAGCAAACAGTTCATTTCCATGACCTCGTTGGGGATGATAATATAGGTTGCACTACCCCCAATGTACTTGTACGAATAGCCTGGTGCCGCCAGGCTACCTTTGTAATTCAGAGCCGGTTGTATAGAGAACTTCTGGCCGGGCTTAAACTTGTGCTGCCACTTCTTGCCTACCTCAAGTATAATACCGCAGAACTCATGACCTATGATGACAGGGTTGGTTTCCACATCGTCAGGAACCCGCTTGTGGTCTTTCCCTTGAATAGCAGCCTTATATGAAGACATACATATGCTATCGGATATGACCTGAGCCAGTATTTCATCATCTTTTATAGGGGGCAGCTCAAACTCCTCCAGCCTCAAGTCGCTTTTTCCATAAAGGCGTACGGCTTTGGTCTTCATAAAACTCTCCTTGCTGTATCCGAACCAGACAAATAAACCGGTTCAGACGGCTGGGGTATTTGTAATCCGCCTATTTCAGTTGTCCTCCCCAGCAGGCGGTATTAGGACAACCTTATATTAAACAATAAGCCAACATTACTTTATCTCGACACCATACCTTTCAGCAGCTCGCATTATATTTTCAGGTAGGGGTTTATCGCATATAAGCACATCTATATCCTTTAAAGTTGCAAAAGTAAACGGCATGTTCTTATCAATTTTGCTGACGTCCATCAAAAGTATGACCTTGCGCGCCTTTCTAATAACAGCCCTTTTTAGCTCGCATTCATTGTAATCGCCACACGTAAAACCATATTCCAGTGAAAAACCCGATGTAGCCATAAATGCGATATCCACGTTTATATCTTTTATAAAGTTCAGGGAATTTGCACCAGAAGTCGATAAGTTATTGCGGCTGAGCCGTCCCCCCACTAAAGTCACCGACGGGTTGTTGTTTTTGATGACCTCCAAAGCGATGTTGGGACCGCTTGTAAGTATAGAAAGGTCCTCATCAGGCAATACCTTTGCTAGACACATCATGGTGGTACCCGAGTCAATGAAATACGAACGGCCACGTTCGACATACTCTAATGCCTTTTTGGCAATCTTCATCTTGGCCTCAACATTCTCCATGGCCCTCAGGCTATACATGTCTTCTTTTAAACTGGAAAACAAATTTACCGACTTTGCTCCTCCACGTACTCGAACAATCTGGCCTTTAGATTCCAAATAGCTGAGATCGCGCCTTAACGTCATAGTAGATACTTCTGGAAAGAGTTTCTCCAGCTCCTTGAGCTTTACTTCACCCTTATTCTGTATATAGGCATTTATGATTTCTCGCCTTTGAACGTTCAATCCCTATCACTTCCTTAAATACATTGTAACAAATCTGCCGTTATTTTTAACAAGGATTTTGTTATAATTGTTTTTATTTATCACTAGATTGTACTTCAATTATACTAATAAAAATAACCAACTGTCAATGTTACAGATATCACCATGGCCATTCATTCAGCCTATAATCCCTTAAAACCAAGCGGTCCTCATCTATATGTATATCTCCTTCTGCATACGGCGTACCGCTCAAAAAATATTGTAAAGCATATACAGCCGCTTCTTCTGGCTCCATATCAGCCTCATAATTTTTCTCTCCCCACATGTAAGTGCGCATCCACCCAGGATGATATAACCTGAAGGTATAACCTTCTGGCCTTAACCTGTTAAAGATTATCTTTACCGCCATATTGAGAGCGGCTTTGGACATGCAATAGCCATACCACGCCTTTCGCGTACACGCCCCAATGCTACCGGCTTCCGAGGACACAAAACAAAGGCGCTTTAACCTTCCATTATCCATCAATGGCAAAAACGCTCCTACCGTTCGTATGGGACCTAAAGCGTTAACGTCATAAATGCGGTGCATATCCTCATAATTCAACTGCTCCCTTATATCCAATTCGTTATACGGTGAAATGATGCCCGCATTGTTAATTAGCATATCGAGATGGTTCACAATTGAAGAAACCTGCATAGCAGCTGCCTTTACTGATTCATCGAATGACACATCAAGCAATATAACATGGAGCTTTTCAGGATATCTTTCACTTAAACCCGCTAGTTGTGGCCAGCTTGGCATATACTGGCCGGCAAATACGCGCCATCCCTTCTCCAAAAGCTTTTCACACAGCGCAAACCCAAGCCCGCGATCGGCTCCTGTTATAACAGCTATCGGCTCCATATCTGCTCAAACCTCCTATCCTTAATCCTTGACCAGCCAATTGAGTGAATTCCGTAACAACAACTGAAAACTGGGATAAAGCCATACCTCCAGGTTATGACCTGGAGTCAATACGCACACCTTCCCTTTACCATGGTTACGCGTCCAGCCGGCAGGCTGCATCCCATGGCTAGATGTTGCAGTCAAAAAGACATGCACATCATCGTCATCATTGATCTCCATGAAATAGTGTTCATCCTTTAAGGTAAAAGGCTCAAATCCATCAGTAATAACATGTTTCCCTGCAGCCTCTACCGTGACCAGGCATTGTTCGGGATGGTGTATAAAGACACCACCCAGTATACGGCGAATTATGGTGGCTTCCCTGTATTCTGCCGTACCCGAATGTACGGCCAAAAGGCCACCGCCATTCAGGACATAGCTCTCAAAAATTTGTTGAGCTTCTTTAGTTGCCCATTCCATTGTATCCGTTGATGAAAAATTATTTGACTTTGCAAGTATGACTGCAGGAAACTGGCATAAAAGGTTCATCGTCAAATCAGCCATGTCCTCTTTAAAGACAAATTCAAAGCCTTCAACCATAAGAGGCCCAAGTCCGCTTTTTACCACACTTGAGGGATGCCAACGGTCATCACAAAAAACCAAAACACGCATTTTACACGCCCCCATTTCAAGAGAATTTGTGCAATAATTCCATTACAGCCTCAACTAATAAGTACCCAACTCCAGTCCTTTTTCAACAAAATAACGATAAGTTTCATAATTCACAGTATTGGGGATAGAATGATCGCTGTGCAGCACATATCCATACTTACCTTTCACTATCGGAATCTTTGCTTCGAGTTCCTGGTCTATGAGCCTTTTATCGTTTGTATACAACACCCTTACATCAATTCCTCCCATAAACGAAAGCACATCGCCATAATCTTTATACAGCTTAATTAAATCCATGCCCGCCTTTACTTCAATCACCTGCAGGCAATCAATTCCCGCTTCGATCATACCTGGCACAAGAGGCTCCACATATCCGCAAGAATGCATAATAACAGGCAGATTATGGCTTTTCGCATATTCAATGGTCTTTTTGTGTCCCGGCTGTATTATCTCTCTATACATTGCCGGTGACATAAAAGGCTTAAGCTTAAAACCCATATCCTCATAATACCATATGCCATCAGGATATCCTTCCTGAGAAAAAAGGATCTCCTGAAGTTCAATAATGAGGGTAGCATAGGTATCGACCATATCCTTTACCCACTCTGGATCAAGTGCCATACCAACAAGCATATGCTCGTGCCCACACACAGGATGAATACATTCAAAGACATTGACACCCGACCAGGCAAAAAAGCGGTTGTGTTCCTGTGCATGTTTTTTGGCTTTTCGATAAGCTTCAAAATTAATGCGTCTGGGATCAGGCTTAAGCAATGGCTTTATGTATTCCTCCCATCCTCTGCGATCCTTGACCAAAAAATCTACATGCTCAGGTGTGCTGTCATGAAGCTTGTGTCTCCGAAGCAAGGCTCCATTTCCATCTCGAATCAAGATGGTCTCTTCTGTCTCTTCAACCACCTCTGGAACAAAATCCAAATCGGCTACAAGATTAAACGGCCAACACAGTTCCATATCAAACCCAAAATGGTCAATCAGATTTTCATCCGGTCCGATATGCCCCTCTTCTTGCCATTTTTTAAGGGTATCACCCCAAAAGTGCTCAAATACGCCAATGCGGTCTACCGGCTTACGCTTTAGAATATTGTGAATGCGCTCAACCCCCGTCATGGTTTCCACTGTTTTACCCCTCCTTATCCACTTTTCAAACTGATATAACTTAAAAAAAAATATTTTAGCATATTTTTCAATCATCTCATAAAAAACAAAAAACATATTCCTGCTTCTACTAAGCATTTGAGGTGAATATTTATGAAACCAGAACAATTTATATCGGAGGAATGGCAAATTGAAGACTAATCCCCGTTCCATGCTGTACGGAACGTTCATTTTGGCTGGGGCAAATGTGCTGGTCCGAATCATTGGCTTTGTATACCAAATAATGCTGAGCCGACTGCTGGGACCCGAAGGCACGGGAGTATACCAGTTGGTATTTCCTCCATACACCATTGCATTAGCTTTGACGACCTCAGGGATACCGATTGCTGTTTCGCGATTGGTAGCATCTAGCAATGCTGTAGGAAACTATAGACAATGTAAGAGGATCGTATTAACAGCCCTGTTGATAGTAATAATTGTAGGATTGGTCCTCTCTATATTAATCTTAACCAACTTAAACTGGATCACCAATAGAATATTAAAAGACTCTCGTACCCACATACCACTATTTATTCTCTTTCCATGCGTTATTATAACCGGTATGGGAGCAACACTTAAAGGCTATTTCTACGGCATAAAGCATACACACCAACCTGCTTTGGCTGAAATATTGGAACAACTGATCCGAATCTCTTCGGTAGGATTTTTGCTCTTATGGCTAAAACCTCAGGGTTATGAAGAAGCAGTTATAGTCATTGTATTCGGCGTTGTCATAGGAGAACTTGCAAGTTTATTATACCTCCATATTCGATACCATTACTCCACAAAATTCATCAAAACCCTAGGCAATAACGCCAAAACTTCCCCATTTTCTTTACTTCTCAAAAACATTATCTCCATAGCTGTCCCCTTAACCTTTACCAGGATTATAATTACCTCCATAAACTCCATCAACAGCATTCTCGTTCCTCGGCGCTTGGCCGCTAGCGGCATGACAAACAGCCAGGCGGTATCGCTGTTTGGCATTATATCAGGAATGGTAATGCCACTGCTTTTCATCCCTTTTACCATTACAAATGCGCTTTCCACCATAATAATTCCCCATCTTGCGGAGGAAATGGCTCTTGGCAATTGGTCATCCATACGACACAACATCTCAAGTGCCATCCAGCTTACATCCCTTGTTGCCTTTGCATCTACTGCCCTCCTGCTGTCCCTTGGACAACCCATCGGAATTGCGCTGTATGCTCAACCCCAAGTAGGACAATTGCTAACCCCTTTTACATTGGGCGCAATCTTCCTTGCCCTTCAGCATACTTTAAGCGCAGTCTTAAACGGCCTTGACAGGCAAAAGCGCTCAACGCTAAACCTGTTTATAGGAGGAATCATTCAGGTCTTATGTACCTACTTTCTTGTATCCATCCCTGCCCTGAGAATATACGGGTTTATCATTGGATTTAACTTGAGGAACATTACAGTATCCATGCTGAATTTTTCTGCAGTAAAAAAGCTTACCAAACTTCAGATAAGATGGGCCGACTGGCTTTTTAAACCCGGTTTTGCCGCTCTTGTAATGGCATCATTGGGACGATGCGTTTTTAACTTATCCACACATGCCGGCTCTTCCCTCATCGTATCGCTGACCTTGGCTGCAGCGATCAGTGCCATCTTTTTCTTAATATCCCTTTATTCGGTTAACGGAATACCGAGAATCAAAAGACAAGGCTCCTCATTAATCAGCACATTTATGAGGAGCCTTAGAAGCTTATATCATTGACCAAATAAATTTTACCTTACTTCGTCTGCTTTCCCAGCACATCCTAACACATTTACCAGCTTGTGCTTTACAAGCTCCTTAATAGCCTCTCTAGCAGGACCTAAGTATTGTCTTGGGTCAAAATGGCTGGGATTCTTAGCAAAATATTCTCTTATAGTAGCTGTCATGGCAAGCCTCAAATCAGAGTCAATGTTTATCTTACATACAGCCATGGACGCTGCCTTTCTCAGCATATCTTCCGGTACACCCTTTGCCCCTGGCATCTGTCCGCCGTACTTATTGATCTTCTCAACAAATTCCGGTATTACCGAAGAAGCCCCATGCAATACAATGGGGAATCCAGGAAGCCTCTTTTGTATTTCCTCAAGAATATCAAATCTCAGCTTTGGCTCACCCTTGAACTTATATGCCCCATGGCTTGTACCTATAGCAATCGCTAGTGAATCCACCCCAGTCCTCTCGACAAACTCAGCCGCCTGGTCGGGATCGGTAAAGAAAGCCTCCTCCTCAGACACATTTACAGCGTCTTCAATTCCAGCAAGCCTTCCCAGCTCGCCCTCTACAACCACGCCCCTCTCATGGGCGTAATCGACTACCTTTTTGGTCAAAGCTATATTCTCCTCGAATGGAAGGTGTGAACCATCGATCATAACCGACGTGAATCCACCATCAATGCACGCCTTGCAAAGTTCAAAGCTGTCGCCATGGTCCAGGTGAACGCAAATGGGAAGGTCGGTTTCAATGAGGGCAGCCTCAATTAACTTCATAAGGTATGTATGCTTTGCATATTTTCTCGCACCGGCAGACACCTGCAAGATCAAAGGGGCATTTACTTCTTTTGCAGCTTCAGTAATGCCTTGAATGATTTCCATGTTGTTTACATTAAAAGCACCAATGGCATAACCACCTTCATAAGCCTTTTCAAACATTTTCTTTGATGTAACCAATGGCATAACACAACAACTCCTTTTCTAAGATTATGTACTCACATTAGAATTCTTAGTCACATTAATTTTATCACATTCATTTTCAAAATCAAGGTCATTTTCAAAATTTCATCACCAAATTATTCCAATATAAAATAATTTGTTAGATTTTTGTCTACGAAAATTGCTTTTTAAAATCAAATATGGTATATTTTATAAGGTACGATAAAGTTTAAGAGGGATACACAACAAAAATATTTACATAAATTAACATTAAAGTTTAAAAAGGAGGTTTGTCAATGAGCGAATTGAGAGGCGCTTGTATACTTGGTCAATCAGGTGGACCTACTGCAGTTATAAATGCCACTGCGGCAGGCGTAATTCAAGAGGCGTTAAAGCAGGATTGTATAACAGCAGTCTATGGGGCAGCACACGGCATTCAGGGTATATTAAATGAGAAATTCTATGATATGAGCAAAGAAGACCCATATGAGCTGGAACTGCTCAAAACCACTCCTTCATCCTTGCTGGGTTCCGTACGTTACAAGTTGAGAGACCCTGATGAGGATGACACCGATTACAAAAAGCTGCTGGAAATATTCAAAAAATACAACATAAGGTATTTCTTTTACAATGGCGGTAACGATTCAATGGACACCTGCAACAAGATAAGCAAGTACATGCAAAAAGTGGGTTATGAGTGCAGAGTGATGGGTGTACCCAAAACCATAGATAATGACTTGTGGGGTACTGACCACTGTCCAGGCTATGGCAGCGCAGCTAAATACATAGCAACATCCACAATGGAAATTTACCTAGATGTAAGAGCGTATGACACAAAAATAATCACAGTGCTGGAAATAATGGGGAGAAACGCCGGGTGGCTTACTGCGGCATCGGCACTTGCAGGTGTACAGGGATACGGTCCGGACCTCATATACTTGCCTGAAATTCCTTTCGACCTCGATAAATTCATAGATGAGGTAATGGCAGTATACGAGAAAAAGAAAAACATCATCGTGGCCGTATCCGAAGGCATAAGAGATAAAGACGGAAAATATATTTTCGAATACGGTCCTGCACTGCACAAACACACTGACGCATTCGGGCACGTCCAATTGGGTGGCCTTGCATCCACTCTGGCTGGAATATTGAAGGAGAAAACCGGAGCCAAGGTACGCGGGATTGAATTCAGCCTGCTCCAGAGATGCGCAGCCCATGTTGCTTCGCTTACCGACGTGAATGAAGCCTACCTTGCCGGACAAGCCGCTGTACAGTACGCAGTACAAGGCATAACCGATAAGATGGTGGCGTTTGAGAGGGAAGAAGGGCCAGAATACAAGTGCAACATAAAATTGGTCAACTTGACCGATGTTGCCAACGTGGAGAAGAAGGTACCGCGCGAATGGATAAACAAAGAAGGCAACGGCGTCACCGAAGAGTTTATCAAATACGCTATGCCGCTTATCCAAGGCGAATCGAGGCCGCCGTTCGAAAACGGATTACCAAGGTTTGCAAGATTGAAAAAGGTTTTGGCCACAAAATAAAAACAGATGGGTCAGACGAAAAGGGGAGTTTAACACCCCTTTTCGTTATTGTTTTTTTAATGCTAAAATAAGAAATTGCTGTCCAAAATGAAATTCGCAAACTTTAAGTTAATGGCTGTATAGTCTTAAGAAAAAGGAGGGTCAAAATGTTGAAGTTTGAACTACTGCATCCAGCCGATCAAATAGTAATGATCATGGAGAGAATATACCGGTACGGTATGACCACCACATCGGGTGGCAACATATCAATCCTTGACGACAACGGAGATATATGGATCACTCCCAGCGGAGTTGACAAGGGTTCTCTCAGCCGCAATGATATAATACGCGTGAAAGCTGATGGAACCGTAGAAGGGATTCACAAACCTTCAGTTGAACTCCCCTTTCACGAGATGATCTATCAAAAAAGGCCTGATATAAAAGCCATTATTCACGCCCATCCGCCTGCGCTTGTAGCTTTCAGCATAGTGCGTCAAATACCAAACACAAGGCTCATACCCAATGTACATCTGATATGTGGCCAGGTCGGAATAGCAGAATACGGCTTGCCTGGAAGCAAAGACCTTGGCAAAAAGATTGCAGCCCAATTCGAAAAGGGCTTTAAAACCGTTATACTCGAAAATCATGGTGTGGTGACGGGTGGCAAAAACCTGTTTGAAGCGTTCATGGCCTTTGAAACCTTGGATTTCTGCGCAAGGCTTGAACTGAAAGCTCGGAGACTGGGAATTTTAAGGAGCCTAACCGACAGGCACATAGAAATATCCAAGAACAAGCAGGATGTCACGCTGAACGAATTCATTCCCAAAAGGTTTACCAGCGAAGAAAGGGAAGCCAGGCGGAACATGTGCCAGCTCATACACCGCGCCTATGACCAGCAGCTTTTCACCAGCACGCAGGGTACATTCTCTCAAAGGCTGAGCGACGGTTCCTTTATAATCACGCCCTACGGGCTGGATAGAAAGTATCTCCAAGAGGAAGACCTAGTACGCATTGAAAACGGATGGAAAGAGGCAGGGAAAAACCCCAGCCGGTCGGTACTGCTGCACAAAGCCATATACGACAAGCACCCCTACATCAACTCGGTGCTCATTGCTCACCCGCCAAACATCATGGCTTTTGCCGTCACAGATGAAAATTTTGAAACCAAGACCATACCAGAGAGCTATATAATGCTGCGAAACATACCCAAATTACCATTTGGGTGTACCTTCATGCAGCCAGAAATGACGGCAGATGCATTTTCCAAGGAAACATCGGTGGTGCTGGTGGAAAACGACTGCGTCATCGTAACGGGAAGCAGCCTGCTCAATGCCTTCGACAGGCTGGAAGTAGCCGAATACAGCGCCAAGGCCATCATAGCAGCTAGGGATTTGGGAAAGTTAGTAACCATCAATGACGAGCAGATAGCTGAGATCGAAAAGGCATTTAAGTTATAATACCCCATAATTTGCTTCTAGCAAAATTGGTATTCAAACCGGCCATTTTCGCCAGGAGCTTTTACCTGGTCATCATTAGAAGTACTTTATATAGCACCTTCTCCGCTTGTGTTGCCTAAAATTGAAATATCGCCACTGAGCTCGAACCTTCACATTGGATTCCAGCTGAGGATTGCACTCCGCTTTGACTATGCCGTTTTTGATGCACGCCTTGTGAATCTCGCTCATCAAAATGGCATTCACTCCTTTGCCCTGCAGCTCAGGCTTTACAGCTACCAGACACAAATCAATGGTATCGTTTTTCTTCAAAGCCCTTAAAACGTGTATGAATCCAAAGGGGAAAAGCCTTCCGTTCGTCTTTCTCATTGCCCGCGTCAAAGATGGAAATGCAATGCCAAATGCCACTACCTCATTATTTTGATCCAGAATTACTTTTACATAGTCCGGATTTACAAAGCCGAAATATTGCTTGGTGTACAGCTCTATCTGCTTATCGGTTAGCGGTACCACACCATAAAGGTCCTTATAGGCCTCGTTCAAGAGGTTAAAGATACCCCTGACATAGGGAATGAAATCTTTGGGCCTTTTTGCGTCCAGTACCTTAAGGTTAAACCTCCTTAAGGCATCCTGTGAGGCCCTTTGTATAACCTCGGGTAGCTGCAGGGGGACCTCCAATTCGTATTCAAGCCAATCCACGTCTTTAACGTAGCCGTTGTTTTCCAGATGAACGGGATAATACGGATAATTATAAATAGTTGTAAAGGTGCCCATCTCTTCAAATCCTTCTACCAGCATACCCTCCCTGTCAAGGTCACAAAAACCCAGAGGCCCATGCAGGCCTGTCATTCCCTTCCCCCTTGCCCAATCTTCCACAGTTGCAAGCAAACCTCTTGATACCTCAGGGTCATCTATAAAATCTATCCAT
Organism: Caldicoprobacter guelmensis; assembly: GCF_016908415.1. Lineage (NCBI taxonomy): Bacteria > Bacillati > Bacillota > Clostridia > Caldicoprobacterales > Caldicoprobacteraceae > Caldicoprobacter > Caldicoprobacter guelmensis. The sequence continues at coordinate 357,010 of NZ_JAFBDW010000002.1, read as the reverse complement.
CCAAAACGCGCGTTCTTCTGCCCCCACTTCTCTATGTATTTGTAATTTATTATACCGGCAATTCGTCCTACAACCTCACCGTCCTTGAGCGCCAGCCAGTACTTGGCTTCACAGTACTCAAAAGCAGGATTTTTATCCTGGCGAAGGGTATTCATCTCATCCATCACAAGAGGCGGCACCCAGTATTTGTTTCCTGCATACAGCTTATAAGGAAAATAGACGAACTGCTTCAAATCCTTCCGTGTTTTAACTTCCTTTATCTCGATCATATTATGACCCCCTCATCATTGTCTGGTATTCCATCCATCAGCAGCTTTTGTCCGGATTCCACCGTTCAAGCCGTTGCATAAACATAGAGCAAAGCTCCTCTTTGCTGTACTGGAGATGATACGCCTCGGTAAACAGATAATCCAATATCCTGTTCATAAGCTCTGAACGCTGCTGTGCTGAAACTTTAAGAGTTGGTTTGCCCACAAACGCCCCGATTCCACGAGTTGTGCGTATAATGCCTTCTCGCTCCAGTTCCTGATACGCCCGTGCCACAGTATTGGGATTTACCCCCAGCTGGCGGCTGAGCTTTCTCACAGAAGGCAGTTTATCTCCGGGTGCAAGAACCCTGCTGGCGATCAAACCCTTTATTTGAATGATAATTTGCATATAAATAGGTATGGGCGCATCGGGGTCAATGACGATATTCAGGGCACTCCTCTTCAACATCATGTTGATCTCCCCCTCAAGTTGCCGGTCCTATTACCGTGTGAAAATGACCCTTACAATACCCATAAACCTTATAAGACGGCCCCCGATCCTCGATTGTGTATTAGTGAATTGGTACACTATTACACTAACACGACATTACAGCAATGTCAATATTTTTTATCATCGAATATTCGGTGGCATTCAAGTAATCCAAGTTGGAGCTTTAAATCTAAAAAATAAACGCCCATGCAATTACACATGAGCGTTATAAAGAAAAACCTAATCTACTGTAAATTTATAAAGAGCAAATGTTCAAAAGTTAACTCTAAAAACTGATCCCACAAACAGTATCTCCGTTATAATGAGCAACCTGAAAGCCTCCCAGTAAGTGATCTCGCGCACCCCAAATATCCTCGTTATTGATGTTCCACAACCACATTATTTAAAAATATTAAATACTATCCCCAACACAATGAGTAAAACCTATCCACTCCACCTTTTAAACTCTCAAGCTGATTCTTGGCGTTACTGTTTCCTTTCAAATACTCAATCATCCAATAACCTTCGTTATAACAAATTTCATCGTGTTGCGGCAGTACTTCTCTTAATAAAAAGAGGGCGTACTTCACCAATCTAAATTCACCATGGACTATCTTTCTCTCGCCTGGAACTGCTTCTACCGCCACGCTGTAACAGCTTTTTATGCTATCTCTTATGTCTTCAAATTCTAGAGTTGGTGAAAAAACAATGGTATAATACCAACCAAAAAGCTCACCTGTTTCACAACCATGAGCATCTGACACTCCCACCACGGGTATTTTCTTTCCTTTTGCTCGCTGCTCGTAATACGAGGCCACCTGTAAAATGTTTGATTCAATTTGGCTCTTATAATATCCCCCTATAAGCTCCAACGCATCAAAGGGCTGCTTTTCATACATATATTCAGTGAGAAGGGTGGATATATAGTACCCACTATGTACTCTCCAAAAAGGATGACAAAAAATTCCCAATCCTCCCCCCTGCCGAATCTTATCAAAACACCATATAGAAGATGCGAGCTGATATCGTTCCATTTCCTCAGGTATTTCATTGGCGATACTTCTTTCAATCTCATAAACTTCCTCTCTATAAGCACGTTCATCCTTTTTAAACATTTCATTTACACTAAAACTACCGCCAAAATTGATAATATGTACAGGATTCTCCGGCGGATGAACTTCTTCCCCTCTAAATATTTTAAGGTCTATATCAACACCTTCAAATGCTTGCTGAGCTTCTATAGATGGATTATACAGCCCATGGTCGGTAATAGCCATAAAATCCAAACCTATCTTCCTGCAAGATGCAGCAACATATGCCGGAGATTCCAAACCATCCGAATAAAAAGAATGTATATGCATATCACCCTTATATGGCCTTCTGTTATACAAATCTTCCTCCAATGAATACACACTAAATACACCTATTTCCCTTTTTCCATCTTGCGTTTCCTCATTTATATATATGATGTGTTCCTGTTCTCCTTCAAAATACCCGTTTATATACAAAATACCATCTCTGATATATGTATGAAATTTACAGCACTTATCATGTTTGTTGTTATTTTTACAATAATCTACAGGATGGCATAAAACTTCGTACTGCCTATCATTCTTAAAAGCCCGATGTGGGAATACCGATTTTACAGTTATAAGCGACTGCCTGTCTGCAGGAACTACCTTTGGGAACACACTATAATACTTATTTTGATTACTCACAGCACACCGCCCCTTTTTTATTTACCCAATCTTAAGATCTGCTGCATTATCCATCTTAGCATATACCCACTCATACTACTTTAAATATTCCCCGTTTACTATGTAGGGGCACTCCTTTCCGGTCAAAACATCAATGAGGTTTTTGACCGCCAAATTAGCCATGGCCCTTATCGCTTCTACCGTACTTGAACCCATATGTGGAGTCACCACCACATTTTCAAGCTCAAATAGCGGCGAGTTTCCAGGCGGCTCAACTTCAAACACGTCCATGCCAAATCCTCCTAATTTGCCCGATTTTAAAGCCTCATACACCGCCTGTTCGTCTACCAACCCACCTCGTGCTGTATTAACTAAAATAGCGCCGCTCTTCATCATAGAAATTGTGCTTGAATTGATGATATGTCGGGTTTGATCTTTAAGCGGCAAATGCAGCGATATGAAATCCGACTCCGACAATACAACCTCTAAAGAAGAAGGTTCTATACCGTATTGTCGGCAAAAATCCTCATCTATCGCAGGGTCATATGCCAGCACCCTCATGGAAAAACCTTTTGCTCGCCTTGCCACACCCTTGCCTATGGCTCCCAAACCTATGATTCCTAAAGTCTTACCATAGAGTTCAATCCCTGTGATACGTGGCCAACCTCCCTTTTTTGTCTGATTGTTAGCATAGGGGATCTGCCTTGCAACCGAAAGCATAAGCCCAAACGCAAGATCAGCCACTGACTCTGCATTGACTCTAGGAGTATTTGTTACTACAATTCCCCGTTGACCGCAGGCCTTAATATCCACCTGGTCATATCCAACCCCATACCTTGAAATCACCCTGAGCGTCGAAGGAGCGTTTTCTATCACCCTGGCCGAAACATCGTCTACACCCGCTATATATCCATCAACGCCCTCAAGCAGTGGAATAAGCTCATCGGCCGTCAGCGGGCGGTTATATGGATTACAAACAATTTCACTGGCAAACTGCTCTAGCATGTGCCACGCTTCAGGACACGCCTCTTTATTAAAAGACGTCGGTGTAACCAATATTTTCATTTGATTTAGGCACATACCTGCACTCTTGCTTATATAGGTTAATACTCAACAGGCAGTGTGCCTCACTCCCCCTTTCTAAAAAAAATGATGAACACCCACCACAATGTTTCCTATATATTTTAGCACAAGCCAATTAATACTCCTAAAAACAATTCACTTTGATTACCTTAGTATATTTGTACTATTACATATTGCCATATCTATTGAGCAGTTCTTGCTTCAAATTCCATAGAGGTTTAGAGAGGTCCACGTAATAGTTGTGGGGATTTTCAAACCTCAATACCTCTGGCCACAGGGTATTTACCTGTTCCTGACAGTATCTCCTTATGCTGTGGATATCAGGGCTCTCATACACACATCTGCCTTTATCAAATATTTTGACAAGGAGTTTCCGTGCAATGAAGTTGGTGACCGTCTTTCGCTTCCATGTGTGTATGGGATCAAATATCTCGTACGGCTTGGTATCATCTATCACTTCATCATGCAAGGTTATCACATCCGCAATGGCCTTGCCTGTCTCTCTATCATACAACCTGTACACCTGTTTGAAACCTGGATTGGTTATCTTCTCCACATTTTCACTTATCTTTATCTTTGGTATGATCTTACCGTTTTGCTGCACCGCAACCAGCTTATACACCCCACCAAATACCGGCTCACTGCTAGAGGTAATGAGCTTTTCACCCACTCCAAAGACATCGACGGCAGCCCCCTGCTGCAACAAATCCCTGATTATATATTCATCCAGCGAGCTTGAAGCGATGATCTTGCAATCATTGAAACCTGCTTCGTCAAGCATTTGCCGTGCCCTTTTGGACAGATATGCGATGTCGCCGCTGTCTATTCGTATACCCTGAGGCCTGTATCCTCTAGGAACTACCTCTTCCCTGAACACCCTTATGGCGTTTGGTACACCACTCTTCAGGACGTTATACGTATCTACCAGCAGTATACATTTATCGGGATATGTCCTTGCGTATGCGCGGAAGGCCTCCAGTTCCGATGGAAACATCTGCACCCAGCTGTGGGCCATGGTTCCCACCGCCGGCACCCCAAAATCCCTCTCGGCTATGGTGCAGGCAGTGCCCACACACCCACCTATATAAGCGGCTCTGGCGCCCAGCACCGCACCGTCATAGCTCTGTGCCCGGCGCGAGCCAAACTCCATAACCGGCCTTCCCTGCGCCGCCCGTACAATACGGTTGGCCTTGGTAGCAATAAGGCTTTGGTGGTTTATGGTGAGAAGCACCATGGTCTCTATAAACTGAGCTTGGATGACGGGTCCTACAACCGTTACAATGGGCTCATTGGGAAATATTGGCGTACCCTCCGGAATTGCCCACACATCGCACTCAAACTTGAAGTTCTCCAGGTATTTTAAGAACTCTTCGCTGAACATCTTCTTGCTGCGGAGATATTCTATATCCTCGGGAGTAAAGCGCAGATTTTTTAAATAATCGATCAGCTGTTCAACCCCCGCCATGATGGCAAAGCCGCCACCGTCAGGCACTTTCCTGAAAAACATATCAAAGTACGCTATCGTGTCCTTAAACCCATGCTCAAAATAACCGTTGGACATGGTAAGCTCATAAAAGTCGGTGAGCATGGTAAGATTCTTTTTTTCCTTCCAATCCACCCTAACCAATTTCTTCATCTCCTAGCACATAAACTTTTTATAAGGTCATCGCACCTCTATTTAAGGAGGTGAAACGTAACCTCACAAATATCTACACAACATTACTGCAATCCCACTCTGGATTGAGCATATACAGTTTATCTTTTCCAGCTTCCACTTTGCCATCATTCTTAACTTCAACTATCATATCTGTTTTTAAGATTTCATCGGCAAATTCGTCCAGTGTAAACTTTTCACCCAATACAGCTTCATAAGCCTCTTTTAACTGTGCCATTGTAAAATATTGAGGCATAACGCCTAAAACTAAGGGGGCAAACCATATCTTCTTTCTAAGCTGCAAAAGCCCATAAGTAATTATTACAGCGTGATCAAATGCAATGTCCTGCACTTCAAGAAGTTTATACCTGCTCTTTACTATTCCATTTTCCACGCTTTTTATAGCTTTTACCACCCCATATAGCTGTTGTTGATTATTCCAAAGGTCTAGCCTGTACTTGACTTCCATAATATATCCATTTGGCATAGTATCTCTTCTTTTATCGACAACATCGAGGTTTACTTTGAACCACCTGGCATCGCTGGCATCATCGCCAGCCCTCACTTTTACCTTTGCCCCATCAACCAGAGCCATATAGGAAACGCTAACCACATGGGTCCGCGGGTCACGTCCCGGGGCACCCCAGGTATAAAGCTGTTCCATGTGTACCTCGTCTATACCAGTTTCTTCTTTAAGCTCACGCAAGGCCGCTTTTTCCGGGTCTTCATTGCGCGTTACAAACCCCCCAGGAAGCGCCCACTTACCCATGAAAGGATGATCGCCTCTCTTTATCATAAGTACATCTAAGTGCTTAGTAGATGTTACAGCTGTATTGGATTTTTCATCGTCACGCAATGCGAAAAGGAGCATATCTACAGTAAGTGCAGGATTGCTGGTAGCGTACTTATCAGGATCATACTGCTTTAAAAATTCCTCTTCGGTCAATCCCTGAGCGTTGACCATCTTATCTGTCATCATCTCTCAGCTCCTATTTTGCCGATTTGAGTTAATATTCAACTTAAAGCATAGTATGGTTACAAGTTTTTGTCAAGTTATTGTGAATAAGGGGTTGCACAATAATATAGACAAAAGCAGATTGACTGACCTCTTAAATAGCATTATAATTTAATCAACTTAATGAACTTAAATGTTGATATCCACGATATCCATTTTTTCAAGGAAGAAGGTGTAAAACCGTATGCTCCGTATTTTCAAAACGATAGAAGACAGGTTAGAGGAATTACAAAATTTTGAAGAGGGAGTATGGGTTCATCTAACAGCCCCCAGTGAATATGAGATTCAAAAAGTATGTGAAGCTCTTCATGTGGATCCCGATTATATCCGAGCACCATTGGATGAAGAAGAAAAACCCAGAATAAAAGCAGAAGAAGGAAATGTTTTGATTATAGTGGACATCCCTATAGTAGAAATGGAAAATAATTCTTTGATTTACACCACCATCCCTTTAGGGATAATCACAACCGAAAAAAGCATTATCACCGTATGTCTAAAAGAGACCTCCATTATAACAGATTTTATAGAAAACCGAGTAAAGACTTTTTACACCTACAAAAAGACTCGGTTTATCCTCCAAATCCTATACAAAAACGCAGCTCAGTATCTTACATACCTCCGCCAAATAGATAAGGCCAGCAGCATAATTGAACGAGAACTTCACAAATCAATGAAAAATGAGGAACTCATTCAACTTTTGGCATTAAGTAAAAGCCTTGTATATTTCACTACCTCCCTTACAGCCAACGAAATAGTGATGGAAAAAATACTCAAAGCTGATTACATAAAGAAGTATCCTGATGATACCGAATTGTTGGAAGACGTCATTGTAGAGAACAAGCAAGCAATCGAAATGGCCAATATATACACCAATATATTGAGCAGCACCATGGATGCTTTTGCCTCCATTATTTCTAACAATTTAAACATAGTCATGAAATTTTTGACCTCCGTCACTATTGTACTGGCAATTCCTACTATTGTTTACAGCTTTTTTGGCATGAACGTCAGGCTCCCTCTTGAAAGCCATCCAATGGCAGGAGGAATCATATTTTTCTTTTCCCTGGCACTATGTATAGTATCAGCGCTAATCTTGATGAAAAAGAAGATGTTCTAACAAATAAGGACAGTTCGCGTTGTGGGGAACTGCCCTTATTTGTTTATCACAGACCAGTTCAAAATCATTCCCACAATTAGCTTAAAGGCACGCCTACATGGCACGTCATGAATTGCCATCATTTCATCGCAATGCCTGTTTTATATTTCTTATAAATTGACCTATGTTTTCAAGCATTTCATCTTTGCTTGACGCCTTCTCTATAAGAGATACTATAGCACTTCCTATTATGATGCCGTCACAGTAGTCCCTAAACTGTCGCGCCATGTCCGGTTTTGATATGCCGAAACCTATGGCTTTGGGTAGGCTGGTATATCTTGACACCTCTTCCATATATGCCTTTATATCGGTATGAATTTGGTCCCTTTCACCGGTGACACCGGTTGTGGAAACGCAATACACAAACCCACTCGCGTTTTCGACAATCCTGGCTATACGCTCATGGGATGTGGGTGCAACCAAAGGAATAAGGTGTATACCGTATTGCCTGGTTATGTCAAAAACTTCTCCTTTTTCCTCCAAAGGCAGGTCAGGGATTATAATTCCATCTATGCCAACATCGTGCGCTTCTTTTACAAACCTCTCTATGCCGTATTTAAATACCGAGTTATAATACACCAGGTATACCAGGGGGACCTGTGTAACCCGTCTGACAGACCTGGCCATATTCATTATATCGGCTATCCTTATGCCTTTATTAAGCGCCCTTGCAGAAGCCCTTTGAATGACCGGTCCATCTGCTAGAGGATCAGAATAGGGTATGCCCAGCTCGATGATATCTGCCCCCGCCTTTCCCATTTCGACAATCAACTCCGCAGTGGTGTCGATATCGGGATCCCCGGCAGTGATGTAGGTTATAAGTGCTTTGCTGCCTTTTTCCCGCAAATTGTTGAATGCTTTATCAATTCTGTTCATAGTCAAATCGGTGCTGCTCATAGTTCCACCTCCGGTAAATTTGCAACCGTCTCGACATCCTTATCCCCTCTACCCGAGAGATTTACGATTACTATTTTATCTTTCGAAAGTTGTGGAACCAGTTTCATGGCGTAAGCTACCGCATGTGCGCTTTCCAATGCCGGAATGATCCCTTCCGTCCTGGATAGCTCCACAAAAGCTTCTACCGCTTCTCTATCCGTCACGGCAACATATTCGGCTCTCCCTATCTCTTTGTAGTACGCGTGTTCCGGGCCCACACCCGGATAGTCAAGCCCCGCTGAGATGGAATGTACCGGCATAATCTGCCCCTCGCTATCCTGCAAGAGTAAGGTCTTCATGCCGTGCAACACGCCTACGCTCCCCATAGCCATTGTAGCAGCGTGCTTGCCGGTCTCCAATCCCAACCCTGCAGCTTCAACTCCAATAAGCTTTACCTCTCTGTCATGATAAAACGGGTGAAATATCCCCATCGCATTGCTGCCACCACCCACGCAGGCGATGATATAATCGGGCAGTCTGCCCTCTTTTTCCAATATCTGCGCTTTAGCCTCTTCCCCTATCACTTTTTGGAACTCCCTCACCATAGTCGGATAAGGATGAGGTCCTACCACCGAACCTATTACATAGAAGGTATCCTCTATCCTGGTAACCCAGTCTCTTATGGCTTCGTTGACGGCATCTTTTAACGTGCCGGTACCCGACTCGACGCTATGCACTCTGGCTCCTAAAAGACGCATCCTAAATACATTTAAAGCCTGCCTTTTTACATCTTCCTTGCCCATGAAGATCTCACACTGCATGCCAAACATAGCGGCACCGGTGGCGGTGGCCACGCCGTGCTGGCCGGCCCCGGTTTCAGCTATCACCCTCCTTTTACCCATTCGCCTTGCCAGAAGTATCTGTCCCAAAACGTTGTTGATCTTGTGTGCCCCTGTGTGATTGAGGTCTTCCCGTTTCAGGTACACCCTAGCCCCACCCAGTTTCTTGGTAAGGTTTTGTGCAAAATACAGCGGCGTAGGCCGTCCCGCATATTCCCTCAGGTAATAGCGGTATTCCTCCATGAAACTTTCGTCTTGTATAGCCGCATTGAACTCCCTCTCAAGCTCAATCAAGGCATTCATCACTGTTTCGGGTACATACTGACCTCCGAATATACCAAACCTACCTGGCACGTTCTTCAAAGCTTCTCACCCTTTCTACAAAATCCTTCATCTTATAGTAATCCTTAAAACCATTGGTTTCCACGCCACTACTCACATCCACAGCATGCGGCTTTACCTTGGCTATAGCCGAGCAAACATTTAGAGGATTAAGGCCTCCTGCCAGAATGATTTTTTTATCAAAAGATACACCATCTAATAAATCCCAGTCAAACGTTTGGCCTGTCCCCCCATAACTCCCCTGTACCGCTGCATCCAGCAATATACCATCCACCCTGTATATGAAGGCCTGCAGCAAATCATTTTGACCTCTTACCCGTACAGCCTTCCACACCTCAACACCGTATGCAGCGGCATATGCAGCGGCCTCCTCTGGGGTTTCGTCACCGTGAAGCTGTATCACATCGAGGCCTAAAAAGTTACATGCATCCCTTATAAATTCTCGACCCTGATTTACAAACACGCCCACTTTTTTTATGCCTTTATCCAGCCGGGCAATCAGCTTTTCGGCATGTGGTAAATCCACTCTCCTGGGGCTTTTGGCAAACACAAACCCCGCATAATCGACTTTTAACTCATTTACATAATCAATGTCTTGATACCTTGTAAGGCCACACATCTTTATCTTAACCATCTTAAGTGCTGCCCCCTCAAATGTCTCGCAGAATACTCTATCCAGCCGCCAATATCAAACCCAGATTACAACAAACGCCAACTCGTCCACCACTCTATAAGTGCTGAGCATCATTTAAAAAGAACCATCATGGGATCCCTTTAAACCTTCTGAGAGTTCCTACCACGTCGTTTGCAGTCATCAAAGTCTCGCCTATCAAAAATGCATCCACACCTATGGACTTAAGGCACCTTATATCCTCTAGCGATTTTATGCCACTTTCCGACACCTTCACGATATGTTCAGGAATCATACTTATGAGCTTTTGGGTGGTATCAAGGCTTACTGTAAAACTTTTAAGGTCACGGTTGTTTATGCCTATTATCTCCACCCCACAATCTAGTGCAATTTCCAGTTCTTTTTCGTCATGGACCTCCACCAGGCATTCCAGTTCCAGGGATTTTGCGAGGTTGTAAAACTCCTTCAGTTTCTTCCCTAAAACAGCTACGATGAGCAAGACAGCATCAGCCCCTAGCGCCTTGGATTGATAAATCTGATAGGGATCTATTATAAAATCCTTCCTAAGCACAGGACATGAAACCGCTTGCTTGACCTCCTGCAAGAAGGCATCACACCCCATAAAGTACTTATCCTCAGTTAAAACCGAGATGGCATCTGCTCCACCCTCCTGATATAACCTTGCAACATCAGCCGGTACTACATCCTTTCTTATAACTCCTTTGGAGGGTGATGCCTTCTTTATCTCAGCAATAATCTTTACTTCATCTCGGCTACCACAACTACTCTGGCGTAGCGCCTTAACAAAATTCCTGTGTAGCGGTGCACACTGCATCTCCTCTTCCAACACTCTTAATGATTTTTTTTGCTTTTGTTCCTTCACGCGGTCTTTCTTATAAGCTATTATTTCATCAAGAAACATATGCCACCTCCCTGCTCACCCTTATGAATTCCTTTAACTTTTCATACGCCGCACCAGAATCGATCAAGTATGCAGCTTTTTCAAGCCCTTCCTTTATGCTCTCCGCGTCATTGCCAACGTACAGCGCAGCAGCAGCATTCAGGAGGACTATATCCCGCGCAGGGCCTTTTTCGCCTTTTAATATCCTTTTTATCAGCTCAGCGTTGTATTCTGCATCAGCGCCCGCGATGTCTTGGGGCTTGGCATAAGGAATACCGTACTCAGCGGGATCTATCTCATAATCGATTATCTCTCCCTCCTTGACCTCACTTACCATTGTCCTCGTGGTAGTAGTGATTTCATCAAGGCCATCCAAGCCATGTACCACCATTGCCCTTTGAGTGCCCAAATTAATTAATACCTCCGCTAGGCTGTGTACCAGCCGCCCATCATACACACCTAAAACCTGCCCCTTAACACCAGCGGGATTGGTAAGCGGACCCAATATGTTGAAAATTGTCCTTATCCCCAGCTCTCGCCGCGGTCCAACCACATTCTTCATGGATACATGGTAATGAGGAGCAAACAGGAAGCCTATATGCGTCCTCTTGATGCACTCAACCACCATCTCGGGTGACATCTCAATCTTGATGCCCAGGGCCTCAAGCACATCTGCACTCCCGCTTTTGCTGGACACCGCCCTGTTGCCATGCTTTGCCACCTTCACCCCAGCAGCTGCTGCAATAATTGCCACCGCCGTCGATATGTTAAAAGTCCTGCCACCATCCCCACCTGTACCGCAAGTATCTATTGCATAGTCGTCTAGAACCACTTTTTGGGCCTTAAGCCTCATGGAAAGGGCACACCCTGTTATCTCGGGAATGGTTTCCCCCTTCATACGCAACGCCACCAGAAAAGCGCCTATCTGTGACGGCGTAGCGCTGCCGTCCATTATATAATCCATAGACAGCGCCGCCTCTTCTTGGGTCAAGTGCTCACCCGACACTATTTTTTTCAGCACTTCACTCAACACTTATGATCCCTCCCATGAAATTTTTCAGTATTTTTTTGCCGTGCTCTGTGAGTATGGATTCAGGATGAAACTGTATTCCGTAGACCGGCAGTCTTCTGTGACTCACCGCCATGATGGTTCCGTCCGGCGTACGAGCCGTAACCTCTAGTTCTGGCGGTAAGCTCTCCTCATCCAGCACCAGGGAATGATATCGAGTTGCGCGTATGGGGTTTTTTACTCCACACAGTATCCCTTTTCCGTTGTGTATAACCATTGAAGTCTTGCCGTGCAGTATTCTGTTCGCACGCACCACTTTTGCACCATAAGCATATCCTATAGCCTGATGCCCCAGACAAATGCCGAGAATGGGAATTTGACCGTTGAGCCTTTTTATAAGCTCAACGCATATGCCGGCATCTTCAGGCCTGCCAGGCCCCGGCGACAGCACTATCCTCTTGGCACCAGAACTAATAACCTCATCCACCGTTATTTCATCGTTTCTTACCACTTCTACATGGGGATAAATCTCGCCGATATACTGGTATAAATTGTAGGTAAAGGAATCATAATTATCTATCAAAATCACCATCTCAAAGCACCTCCTTGAGCGCCATAGCCTTGTTAAGCGTCTCCTGGTATTCAAGTTCAGGTATAGAATCGTATACAATCCCCGCACCTGCCTGTATATACGCTTTCTGACCTTTGAAAACAATGGTTCTTATGGCTATGCACATATCCATGTTTCCCGTATAAGCGAAGTATCCAACCGCTCCTGCGTATATGCCCCGCCTTACATTTTCCAGCTCATCAATTATCTCCATGGCTCTTATCTTGGGGGCACCCGATACCGTACCAGCCGGTAAACAGGCCACCAACGCATCAAAGCAATCCTTGTCATCCTTAAGCTGGCCTGAAACCGTGGAAACTATATGCATGACATGCGAGTACATATCCACTCCCATAAACCTGTCAACTTTCACCGAGCCAAATTTGCTCACCTTGCCGATGTCGTTCCTCCCTAGATCCACTAACATGACATGCTCAGCTCTCTCTTTTTCATCCGATAAAAGTTCCTCTTTCAGCCTCTCATCCTCCTCCTTGGTTTTACCCCTGGGCCTTGTTCCCGCTATAGGATTGGTTCTTACCGTACGTCCCTCAACGTTCACTAGGCTTTCAGGTGATGAACCCACTATTTGGAAGTCCTCAAAGTCTATATAGAACATATACGGTGAAGGATTAAGGAAGCGCAATTTTCTATAAGCATCAAAGGGTTCGGTGTATGTAATCGCAGTCAGCCTTTGAGACAGAACCACCTGAAACACATCGCCGGCAACTATATACTCTTTTGCCTTTTGAACAATTTTACAAAAACTCTCCTTATCGTAATTGGAATGGATATACTCGAGATTGCTTGTCATGTCAAGAGGATGAATTTCTTCCATTTTTGTGATTTGGTCCTTTATACTGTTCAATCTATCCACCACATCACTGTATTCCACCTGGTCTTCCGGCAATACATTGCAAACAATGGACACAGTGTGGTAAAAATGGTCATATGCTATGACATCCTTGTAGAACATCAGATAAGCTTCAGGCACCTGAATGAGGTCGGGATTTTTGTCTGGTAGCTTTTCATACTGCCTCACTACGTCATAGCCCACATACCCCACCGCACCTCCCGTAAAGGGAGGTATTCCCATTATCGATGCCATGTTGTACCGACTCATGTATTTTTTTACCTCATCTAGAACTTTACCGGCAACGGTCTCGATTTTCCCATCTTTTTCTATAAATATCTGGTCCCCGTAGCTACTAATGGCCATGTAAGGATTACAGCCCAGAAAAGAATACCTGCCCCAGTTCCTACCATTTTCCGCACTTTCAAGTAAAAACTTTCTCCTGCCCTTCAAACTGTAAAACAAGCTAATAGGTGTAAGCTCATCGGCGTTTAATTTCAACGTTACAGGTACAACGCTACCATTTCCCCTTAATCTTCTAAACTCCGCCTCATTTGGGAATATCATTTTTGCTCACTCCTTTCGGTTCTTAAATTTTTAAATAAAATGCCGTCACTCAAAAGCTTATAATCGCCCCTGCAAAGCCTACGAAAGTCAATGATATTTAAATTTTGCCAAGTGCTTAAGATGGTACAAATTGAAAAATATTTTATTAAAGCAGTACCTAAAAACAAAGCATCCAACACAAGAAGTACAACCAATCTGTATAAACAAAATTTTCAGCAAGTTGACTTTTAACCAACTCAAAGAAATATAACTGAAAAGGGGTACCTCATCCCCATTGGGACGAGGTACCCCTCGTGGTGCCACCCAATTTCGGCCGATTTAGACGGCGGTTATATCAAAAAAGGCATTTCACCCTTTAGGGCGAAATGCCTACGCACTCCGCTAGCCACCTAAATGCAGCCATCTCATTCCAGGTACGGAAGCTCACGCTTCGATACCCTGTCCTTTTAACGGTGGACTACCGGTTTATGCTACTTAAAGTTCGCACAACTCCTCCCGGGCCCATTCAACGACACCCAACGGTACCGGGATTCCACCATCCCCGGCTCTCTGTGACCTGGTCATGTCGCCTACTCTTCCCGTTCATCGAATTTGGCTGGCCTTTATATGCTTTTTTTATAATAATACAAAAAAAATGAATATATGTCAAGGGGGAACAAAGAGTTTTATCAACATTCATTCACAATCTTTCTCTTTAAATACTTCAAATCCTTGAGGAAACATATTGTATAAAAAACGCCACCAGCCTATTTTATAACGAACCCTTTACATTAGACAAATCGCATCTGTATATTTTTCCCCCGAGCTTTTAAATAAATCTCCGCCTGTTCTAAGGTAAATTGTGCATTTATATCAGCACCTTCTAACTTTACCGAATAATCAAACCCCCTATAGCGAAAATTCAGCCGCTCACCATCTAATTTTATACACGCTGAAACTGACTCAGGGTCTGCCTTTGCGTGAAGACCATAACCATATGATGGAAACTGCCATTCCAACATATCAGATCTGCAAAGACAGCTTATTCTCTCACCATACTTTAATTTCCAGCACACCTTCAAACTCTCACCTTGTTCCCACACTTCCATATCTTCAAATTCAACTTTGCCCCCATCTGGCCTGACAGAATAAATTCCAGCACGTATCCCATGCCCGCTCCATCGGTAACCATCAATAACAGGTAAGTTATCGTAAGTAAAGACCGGAAGATCACATATTTCTTCTATATATCGTTCGGCATAATTTTCATCAAACCGATAAATATCTCGTATCCAAAAACTATTATTTTCACACACAAAATTTACACGATAATTACGACAATTGTACCACACTGAACGCCTTCCCTCATTTCTCCAATCGGTAAGAGCCACTACTGCTGAAGCTGGAGTCAAGGCATAGGTGTTTCTGAACCATTCTCCAGTCTGTGATAATGTCTGTACAATGACTGTTCCTTCCTGAGAAAGTTTAGCAAGTTTTTCTATCTGATAGGTCAAACCATCCTTCATAGCCTCCCAACCAAAACTATTTTCTTGACCTATCTGAGCATATCCAAAAGAAAGGCATATTCCATTGTAGTTTTCTTGAAAAAACCAGTCCACCCAACCAGGGACGCCACCACCTCCGTTTGGACCATTATATACCGGTTCAAGTGTTATAACTTGCTGACATTCTGGTCTACCTCTATTTACATCTAATCCTATATCATACTGATAAATAGGATCACTTCCTAGCATACGAAAAATTGGCACTGGTATCTGTTGCTCAATAGTTTGGGCTGGACACAATACATTATTCCTTGAAGGATAATACGCATGACTGTAATATCCTCCCCAGAGAGTATATCCATCAGTACCCAATTGATCCTTACAGTTGCAGGACGCAACAATACCATATTTATCTGAAAGATATGCCAGAGTATACGCATCAATAATCCATGAACCAACTGACTTGGGATAATATCCCCATATTTCCTTAAATTTTTGCATAAAAACATCCACTAAAGCAATTCGTTCTTCCTTAGAGTATCCCACAGTAAAAGCCACATTGGCGTGCCAATCCCAGCTATAGCCAGGACGTCCTCTCCAAGGTACACCTGCAGCCTCACACATTGGCTGAACTATTTCTAACCAACCACCAATTTCAATATCCTGCGAATACATTGACAACAGTTCGACAAAAGCAGGATTGATTAAGGAATCGAATTGCATTAAAAAAGTTCCTGTAAGTCCATATCTTTTTAAGAGAGCCAATTGTTCTTTCACTGGGCGAACCAGATCAACAGAATTGCGCGGTTCAACGCCTCGTACAAAGTTTATGATATTTGCAATCTGCGGTTTCATATCATCCCCCCATGCTAACCCTTAATGGCACCAATCATTATACCTTTGATAAGGAACCGTTGCATATAAGGATAAAAAGCAAGTATATTTTTCAATCATGCCCTATCCATCGATCTACAATCTGTTGCCTGTATTCTTTAGAGAGTGATTTAAAGAAAGCACTATATCCTGTCACCCTTACTACCAGATCAGGGTATTTATCAGGATTAGCGTGAGCTTCTAGTATCTTTTCTTTTGACACCACATTGATATTGATCAGAGTTCCTCCCATTTCATTATGTGCCCTTATAAATGCCTTGATAATTTCTTTACCTCCTCTTTCTTTCGCCAGTTTGCTATCCATATCTATTTGCAGCGGTGCAGAATTACCATAACCTGGCTGAACAGAAGCAACAGCATTAGCCTTTGCTGTAGGCGCAGTTCCTCCACCGGGAAGAAATCCAGGATCAGGATTGGCACCATGTGAAATTGGATCGCCATCAAACCTTCCATTTGGTGTTGCCGGAAGGTTTTTGCCATGGATATACACATCTCCATGAGAGAAAATGCCCGGTATCACACGGAAACCAGCTTTAGTTGGCGAACCAATCATAAGCTTTGTATACATATCAGCCACAAGTCTAGCATAATAGTCTGCTCTGGAATTGCCGGAACCATAGCGAGGTATACTTTTAAACATAAGCCGAATATGTTCCGCGTCTTTCCAATTGTTTTTCAGTATGGTCTGCAGCTCTTCCCATGTTATTTTTTTCTCAATAACAACAAATTTTTCTATAGCGGCCAAAGAATCAGCTACTGTAGCCAATGCAGTGGCATCACATGCAAAATTATAAATGTCTACTCCTCCATTGGACATATCCACCCCGCGTTCTATCGGGCCATGTGCAAAAAGATTCAGCACTATCTCAGGCTTGTTCAGGTGCTTGTACTTTACATGCCAATCAACCCCATCTTTAATGACGTTGATAGCTTCCCTTAAATGTGCCTCGTATCTTCGTAGCAGGTTTTCCATACTATTTTCTTCATCTGATGCAATCATCTCGTCTAACGCAATCAGCAAAGGTTTTGCCAGACAAATACGCGTTACATCCTGGAGGCAGTATTCTATACCTGGAAGAGCTGTCCAGTTACAACCAACTTTTGCCCGCATTCGAGCCAATGTAATTGGAAAACCATTACGTGCAAAACCCTTATCTAAGCCTCCAGAACATGAAAATGATACACCTGTCCCATCTTCAAAAAGATACTCTACTGCTTTATCAAAAAGTTTTTCATTTGTATTTTCGTGAATGCGCAAGGCTATATTAGCCGGAATTTTCAACCTGTGCATCCCTTCTAAAATTAAAAATGATATACGACTTGTTAAGTCATGTCCATCAGCTGGACTTTGCCCACCAATTTGCCAGTAATGAGTATCGTTAAACAACATACTGGCAACATACCAAACCACTTCCTCATCATCTACTATTATCCCATTTGCTTTATCAGCTTCGTAATAAGGCCGCAATAGTTCGTCAAGCTCCTGTCCTGCTCCACCGTTAAAGTACATTCGATCTACGCATTGAAACCAGCATATAAACTGCATAGCCTCCCGCAATGTACGAGGAGGATTTTCAATTAACCACTCGTTTATATCGGCAATTTGTAAAAGATTGTTCCTTATGAATTCATCCTGAGTAATCATTGCCTGGTGACGGGCGTAATCAACGTGCCTTTTAATCCAACGTTGTATAGCCTCTACCAGCCGTTCTTCACCATCATAAAAAGATGTATCGACGGGATTGTTAAATTTTCTGTAGTATCTTATTTTCCGTAAAAGGCCTCCCCATCCAAGTTCCAAACCGATCCTAAGATCAGGACCACAGTGATTCATTCCGTACAAACCACGGGTGGTAATATTATATTTCTCAAACAAAGGCTCCTGTTCTGTGAATCTATGTTCTGGTCTCCATGGGTCATCACATGCCCCAGGTACGTTCCCTGCCCAGGCTCCCGCAAAGGCACTCATAGGATGAATATATACAGGATGTGCATCTAAGTAATTCGCAAACGTTTTGGAAACAGCATCCATCCCGACAACCAGTCCACTATCGGGATCCCTAACTATTTCAAATTCAATAGGCTCTTCGAATGGAATCCATCCATGATCATCAAAATTATATGAACCCAGCTTTTTTATTTTAATATCATTGAATTCCAGCTTAGTTTTGCGCAGTGCTTCAATTCTTTCAGAATAACTCGGTATACTCATACTAATAGCCCCTTTCATATATGATATATCTGTAATAAAAAAAAGAATGGGATATTATTTCAATTAACCAAAGGGCATATATCATTTTCAAGAAAAATCATTATAACACTAATACCGGTACCGGCAAGTATTGAGCCGCTAAGTTCTTAAGGTTCAACATTACATCAGGCCCTGGTGTATAATACGTATTCCGATATTCCTTTCCCAGTGACTCATACTTAGCTTTTCCCAAACCATGATATGGAATCAAAACATACTCTTTTAAATTTTTAATATTCTGCAAAAACTTAACTATTAACATTATCTCATCCGCAGTGTCATTTACAGAACCTACAACAGGTGTACGCACAATAATAGGTATACCTTCACTATCCAATTTTATTAAATTATTAAACATTGTATCTCTATCACCATGAATATGAGTCCTGTAAATATTCTCACTATATGCTTTAATATCATACATAACAAGATCTACATAAGGCAACAAATCTTTAAGTTTAATATAATCGTAGTTACCAGCTGTTTGAATTATAGTGTGAATATTAAGGGCCTTTATACTCTTTAAAAGCTCCAAACAAAAACGGTTTTGTAGGACCGGCTCACCTCCTGATAGTGTAACTCCACCTCCTGACTTTTGATAATAAACTATATCAGCCACTATTTGTTCCATCACATCGTCTACAGTTACCGACCTCCCGCATAAAACCAACGCATTTACATAGCACGTTTGCGTGCATAGCCCACATGCTCTACACTTGGATCTGTCAAACACGTGTTTGTAATCCGTAAAAACATGACATCCCTGAGGACAACATACACCACAGTTTCCACAATATACGCAGCGGCTCGGATAATATTGAATTTGATTTTCACTAGTAATCGATTCTGGGTTATGGCACCAACCACACCTATTACTGCAACCTTTAAAGAACACCGTCGTTCTTATTCCGGGACCATCATGAACTGCAAAACGCTGTATATCAAATATTCGGCCTACGATTTTATCTTTCAAATTGCTTTCTGACAATATCGCTGTTGGCATATCATTTGCCCCCTTCACTGCTCTCCATTAGTCAAGTTGCATACTTTTTATCATCTAATTATCATTTAATCTAATAAAATAACTTCAGCACACGTTATGAATTTTTGGTAGATGATTTCTGCATTTTTTTATTACAAGTTTTTTATACCTGTTTTCGCCCACCACTTTCAATGAAAATTTTAACTAAACCACTCAACAAATACTGTAGTAAACCGCCTATTATCCCTTTATTCCTACAGAAGCAATACCTTGGACAATATACTTTTGCATAAAGAGGAATATTAAAAACGGCGGAACAATTGCAACAGTAGCTGTCGCAAATAATTTAGGATAATCTCTTTCTCCAAATGCCTGTAACTGCGCAGTAAGCATACCTACATATGCAGGTAACGTTGAGTCCTGAATTCTATTTATATAAATGAATGGAGTCAACCAATCATTCCACGTCGATAATGCCGTATTAACAGCGATAACTGCAATTATTGGTTTCTGTAAAGGAATAAGTATCCTAAATATCATCCTCATGAAACTACAACCATCTATCTCAGCAGCTTCCTCAAGATCCTTAGGCAAAGATCGCATTGATTGCATAAACAAAAAAACCCATAATAATTTATCCCAACCAAAAGGTAAAAATAACATCAATCTATTATTAATTAAACCTTTTCCTCCTATTCCCATCCAGTTATTACCACCAGCAAAAGGAATTCTGGATACCATCACAAAAGAAGGAATTAAAGTTAATACACCTGGTACAAGCTGTGAACAAATAATTATTGCGAAAAAAAGCTTTTTACCTTTAAACTCGTATCTCGCCATTACATAACCTACAAGGACAGCCATTAGAGACACCATCAAAGTATACCAAGTAGTTCTAAAAATCGTATTCCACAAAGGCCTTATACCACTTGGAGTAAAAATGTATAAAAAATTAGATAAAACAATTTTTCTGGGAATAGGTAGCAGTGTACCAAGATGTCCAAAATCTTTTTTATCATTAAGCCCAGCCAAGAAAGAAAATACGAACGGATATACCATTATTAACGAAACAATACACATTACAATAAACCATACTAAATAGGAGAACCTCAATCTTGATCTGGCCACTACTTTTCACCTCGTACTATCAATTTATAATACAACAATGCAAACACGAGCGTAATCATTCCCAATATAATAGACTCTGCGCCAGCCATCCCCATATTAAAACTCTGTATTCCATCGCGATATATACGATACATAAGAACATCTGTTTTGCCGTAAGGATTACCCCTAGATATAAACATAACCACGTCAAACATCTGCATCACATTAATTACGCCAGTAAGTATGATATATGCTGCAATAAACTTTAAACCAGGAATCGTAATATAACGTATTTCCTGCCACTTCTTAGCGCCATCTACTCTTGCGGCCTCATAAAGACTAGGATCAATAGATTGTAAACCTCCCAACCATATTATTGCAGCCGGTCCAACATTACGCCAAACAAAGTATACCACAATCCAAAATACCATCCAGAACTGTGAATAATTCCATACAATCGGCTTAGCACCTATAAGCGTAAGAAACTTATTAAGACCCCCATCCACTGGATTCAGTAAAGCCACAACCACTGCTGTGGTTGTAGAAACAGCAGCAACCGAAGGAACATATACGGCTGTTCTAAAAAATCCTCTTATACGGCTCTTAACATTTAAAGCCAATCCCAGTATAAAAGAAAATATTGTATTGGTAAAAAGGCAGAGCATTCCTATCCATATTTGTCTCCATAAAAGCACGAGATACTCTCTCGTCGCAAAAAAGGTCTTAAAATTTGATAAACCAACCCATTTGGGCACGCTACCCAGCCCATTGAACTCTGTAAAACCCAAGAAAAATCCTATCAACAATGGTATTAAACTCCATAAAGCTATATAAATGTAATATGGAAGTATTATCATATACGCACGCCTTGCTTCCCGTTGAGAACGCGTTAGAACTTTTCGTTTTCTTTCGATTCTAGCATCTTGTACACTTTTATACCGGACACCTGCGAACATTTAAATTTCCTTCCTTTCCAACATCCTTTAACAAATTTTATGGAAAGGAAGTGTGGCAAGAATTTATCTTGCCACACCCCTCACACTCATTTGAGGAGATTTTCAATTTCTTTCTGAGCCTCAGCACAAATTTGTTCTATCGGATCATTTGTCATCGTCACACGGGCCAATACCTTCGTATTAATGATTTCCCATATCTGAGCATCATTTTTGTCAAAGGTGGTTAACCCCGAATATGTTCCCTCTCGCAAAGCCCTCATCGCCACTAAAAGAACAGGATCATCGGCATAAAGGCTCTCATCTTCGATAATTGATTTTAATGGTACACATACAGATTCCTTCAACCAAATTAGTAGATTTTCTTTTTTGAGTTGAGCTCGGATAAGATTAAATGCATGTTCTTTATTCTTGGCATTCTTTGGCACTCCTACATAAACAGCTCCCACCATGCAGTTTCCAATCTGTCCACCTTCAGGTAATGGTAATGGAGCCACACCCCAGTCCATGTTATTACGCTTACAGCCTGCAGCTTGCCAAGAGCCGTTGACTGCGAAAGCTATATTCTGTGTTTTTTCAAATGCCTCCCACAACGGCCCCTCATCTGCACTGTTACCCAGTCCTGGTGGGAAATAAGCATTCATTTCACGAATAAACTGTAAAGTCTCTATCACACGGGGATCTGTCAGATTTATTTTTGTACCCCCACCAAAATCTGTGCCTTTCTGGCGCAAAAATGGGGTAACACGCAATGCTCCTCCGAAATGAGGGAATGTCGGAATACCGCCGCCCCATACTTTTCCATTACCTTTTTCAGTAACAATTTTTGCAGCATTACGCCAATCTTCCCATGTCTTAATTTCTGCATTAGGATCTAACCCAGCCTCAGCCAATAGCTTCTTATTGTAAAAAAGCATGAATATAGAAGCCTTGTGAGCCACCGCCATAGGAACCCCATTCTTGTCCTTTATCAGGAACGAGGGATTAACCATATCGACTATATCCTGAGGCAATGGTTCAAGTATACCGCTGTTGGCATAAGTAGGCATAAACGTTTCCCCTGCTACCACACTTGGAGGATCTCCAGCTGTTATAGCAGCACGTTGCTTTTGGTCCAAAG
Organism: Caldicoprobacter guelmensis; assembly: GCF_016908415.1. Classification (NCBI taxonomy): domain Bacteria; kingdom Bacillati; phylum Bacillota; class Clostridia; order Caldicoprobacterales; family Caldicoprobacteraceae; genus Caldicoprobacter; species Caldicoprobacter guelmensis. The sequence goes on along the minus strand of NZ_JAFBDW010000002.1, from coordinate 334,251 downwards.
TTTCAGCCCAACCCCAGTCTAAATACTCTACTTCATAATTGGGATATTCTTTTTCAATGGTTCTGCGCACAGCTATATAGTATTCATCAAAAGGTGTCAATCCTTTGGCTTCAGCCGCTGCAATTTGATCGTCATTATAACCGAGCTGCGTTCCAGAAAGTTTTATCTTTTCACTGCCTTTATCATTTGCCGTTTCTGTGCTGCTTTCAGTAGTTGTAGTGCCCTTCTCGCTAGTTGTAGTGTCTTTCTTCTCACCAGAATCAGCACTACATGCTACCAATGAAAGAAATAACACCAACACCATACTTAAGCAAAACAATCTTTTTTTCATCTTCCCTCTCCTCCTTCATTTTGTCATTCTTGGGGCTTTTGTAAAACCCTAAATCTTTATTTTTTAGGGTTTTACTCTCTTATTTCAAGCAGGATCCACTCCCCTTCTGTTGAAAATTATATTTTTATTTAAACATATGTACCTAAACCATAAAAGGAAAGGAATCCTGCATGAAACCTAAACAACTCAATTTATTCGATTGCACCGTTGATTTCCATTCATTCCGAAAAACTTCGTGATTCCTGAGGCCTTAAACCTGTCCCATCTTTTTACTCAAGGTTTAAACAAGATTATATTAGTATAGTCAATATCACTGAGCCTATTTGCCAGGAAATTACTCGCTCTCTCAACAAAACGACTAGACTTTCATTCAACTTACCTCGCCATTTGATATTACAACCCTTTTGATAAAACAAACTACACCACGGTTTAATATATCATTTATATATCATACTTCTTGCTGTCTGCTTTTAATATATCATATATCCTCATATTATGTCAATAATATTTTTGAGCTATCAAAAATTAGTTCTAGGAAAGCTTATTATGGTTTAGTATGATACAAAGGGAGATCCAGCATGGTATCGTTACTCAACTCAATTGTGATTTATTACTTACGAAGCGTACCCTTCTAAAGTAGTTCAGAGAGGACATGAAAAATACCGTAAAAACTAATATGCGTTATCAAGATTGGGAAACATTTTCTTACATACTGCATACACTGGGAAATCTTCGCCCTTTCCCTAACAACATATAGAATGTTGCACAATACTGAAAATTCACCACAGTTTAATTTATACTACACAACCTTGCATGGCCCTGTAGACTCCTTAACAATCAACTTAACTGGTATAATCTTTTTGACCTGTTGTTTCTGTCCACCCTCAAGCATTTCAATGATAATCTCGGCGGCCGTTTTACCAATCTCGTAGAAATTCTGCTCCACAGTCGTTAGCAAAACGCCTACCTCTTCTAATACATCCAGATTATCAAAACCGACTAGAGATACCTCTTTAGGAATCTTAATTCCCATATCCAATAAAGCGTTTTGTATCCATACAGCTATATAATCATTTTCTGCAACAATACCTGTTACTCCCTTCTTTAATAGCTCTTCCAACACAGGATTTAAAAAATCTGTTTTACATGTACAACTTTGAGCAATATATTTTTTCTGGTCTGCCAAGCCAAAAACAGCAAGATTGAGATCGATCTGAAGCCCATGCTCCACCAAAGCCGAACAGTAACCGAAGAAACGCTCCCTCACTGTACTAACAGATTCAATAGTAGAACATGCCACATAAGCAATATTTTTATGCCCCAGATCCACCAGATGTGTAACAGATTGATATCCCCCTCCAAAATTGTCACATATAACATAGCTTATAGGAAGAGATTCAAAATGCTTATCAATGATCACCAAAGGATACCCAGTAAGATGCATAGCATATAAAAGATCAAAGTGCGATCGAGATATAGGATAATAAATAATACCGCTTATCCCCTCCTTCGGAATACTCATTAACAACTCCCTCTCGTGTTTTTCATCTTCAGTAATATGGAGAGTAAGGTAATAACCTCTTTGCTCAATCACACTAGTAGCTCCTCTGACATAATCTATATTTCTCCCCCACATGCTTGACACAGGGACAATCATAGATATCACATTTTTTCTGCCAGGCTCATTAGTCTTTTTTTGCTGATATTCCAGAACAAAACTTCCCCTGCCCCTTTTTCTGTATATGAGCCCCTCTCTTTCAAGTTCCTCCAATGCCCTTTTTGTCGTAATTCTGCTCACGCCAAACATCTTTGCCATTTCCATCTCGGTAGGGAGCTGATCATTAGGTAATAACTCTTTATTCTTAATCTTTTGCTCATAATATTCAAATATTTTCATGTACAAAGGCTTTTTCTCATCCTTAAACAATGGCTAATCCCCCTTCTCTAATGTGTAAAGCTTATGAATATAAATTTGATATATCATATTGTCTTCACTCTGCATCCAGAATACATTAAAAATATACTATTTGTTACTACTATTGTCAACGGTTCGTTGTAAAATTAAATGAAACACCAAAAATTATAGAACCATAGTGAGAAATCCTGTATGATATAGATATCCAAAAACCACTAAACATACATGGAGGTCTCACTATGGCCCAACATAATTGTACTACGAAATATCGTTCTCTTACACACCTAAATGCCTACGAGAGAGGTCAAACTGCTGCCCTGCACAAAGAAGACAAAAGCATATGCTACATCGCAAAACAGCTAGGTAGAGCTCCAAGTACTGAGAGAATCTAAAGAAAAATTTGGATATCTGTACCTCGCTTTTTTCTTGAAAGGTGTTGCATTTAATACTGCAATTTAGATTTTTACAATATACGGCAAAATCTTATCGTCTGCCACCTCAATAACTCCAGCTGATGGACTTGCACCACCTCTGGGCAGAGAAACGCTTCCTGGGTTCATAAATACGATGTTATCCTCCCAAAAAACTTCAGGCACGTGGGTATGGCCGAAAAGCACCACATCAAAGCCATTCTTGCTTGCGAAGTCCACAATGTAGCTTGTCCCCCATTTTACCCGGTAAAGATGTCCATGGGTTAAAAATATTAGTTTACCCTTCACTTCAATCTCCCTTGAATAAGGAGCTTGCCCAGAAAAATCACAATTGCCCCTGACATATACCACCGGCACTTCTAATGACTTTTCCATATACAGGGCATCGGAACACAGATCTCCAAGGTGGATAAGCATGTCCACTTCTCCTATGCTCTTCAAAGCCCTGTCAATGGCAAACCTTTTCCCATGGCTGTCACTGATTACTCCAATTCTCATAGTTCATTCCCGTCCCTTTAACCATATCCACAATTGATGAAGTGAGATTGGCTGCTGACCACAATCCTTGTAACAAAAATGATGCAACTTCTTTCCCTTGCTTATAAATTTCACCTCTGCAAACTAATCGCTAGAAATACGCCATCAAGGCATAAAGGTATATTGAATAAGGCATACAGTTACTCACCTTTGCCGGCATCGAGATTACAACATTGCTGTTTAATCAACTCCTTAAGCCTTCTTAAAGCTATCCCGCGGTGGCTGACCCTGTTTTTCTCTTCTGGAGTAAGCTCCGCAAATGTCTTCCCCAAACCGTCCACAATGAAAAGCGGGTCATAGCCAAATCCCCCACTGCCCGAAGGTTTAAAACCTATCCTGCCATAGCACTCTCCTTTTGCCTCAAGCATCCTTCCGTCTGGATAAGCCAAAACCACCACACATCGAAATACGGCTTGCCTCTTCTCATAGGGTATGCCTTCCATCATCTTGAGCAGCTTAGCGTTGTTTTGTTCGTCGGTAGCATCTTCTCCTGCAAAACGGGCCGAATACACTCCTGGCTGGCCTCCAAGCGCTACAACTTCTAAACCTGAATCATCCGCTAGAGCAGGATATCCCGTATATTTGGCAACTTCCAGCGCTTTTTTCCTCGCATTTCCTTCAAATGAATCCTGGTCCTCTTCTACCTTTATGGTGATGCCAGCATCCCGTAAAGATAATAATTCAAAGGGCAGGTCGCCCAGAATTTGGCGAATTTCCTGTATTTTACCGAGATTATTGGTTGCAATCACTATCTGTCTCATTTTCCCTGCCCCACCAAGCTATTTAGTTCGCCTAAAACTTCCATCTGGCATTGAATGAGCTGGTTAATCCCTTTTTGTCCCAGCTCGAGAAAAAGGCTCAAATCCTGCAGAGCGAAAGGTGAACCCTCGCCCGTACCCTGTATCTCTATAAGCTCGCTTTTTTCAGTCATCACAAGGTTCATATCAACTGTTGCCACCACATCTTCCTCATAACACAAGTCAAGCAATATTTCATCGTTTACCTTGCCTATGCTCACAGCAGCAGCATAGCTGGTGAGAGGGCTTTTCTCAATAAGTCCCTGATCCAACAAAGCCTTTATACAGTGTGCCAGAGCAACAAACCCGCCAGTTATAGAAGCGGTCCGGGTTCCACCATCGGCCTGAATGACGTCGCAATCTATCCAGATGGTCCTTTCCCCTAGTAATTCGGTATTAATAACCGAACGCAACGAGCGACCTATCAGCCTTTGAATCTCCTGTGTGCGACCTTCAGGTCTTCCTCTGGTAACCTCTCGTGCTTTTCTGACTTGGGTAGCAGCCGGTATCATACCATACTCCGCTGTCAACCACCCTTTGCCTGTACCCTTCAAAAATGGCGGTACCTTATCTTCAATGGTAGCGGTACATATCACCCGGGTATTGCCTACCTCGATGAGTACAGAACCACTGGCATTTTTTATGTAATTGGCAGTCATTCTAACAGGCCTTAACTCATCATTTTTTCTTCCGTCTATCCTAACCATTCATTACTCCTCCTATGTTAGCTATATGATTTATCTGAAAGTGCAATACAATCCTTTTTACAAAGCAGTGTTTTATCAATACTCATTAGCAAAGGCGGAGACGCTTACTTCTCCTCCATCATATTCCTTACCCTCAACCAGTATTTTAACTTTTTCCACACCTGGGAATTGCTTTGCTGTCATTATTATCGACTTGAGCACCAAGGGTTCACTCTGCGGCAGCTGCGCCAAATTCCCAAATTCCTTGCTGAAGTTTATAGAAACCACGCCGTTATCCGTTTTTACGCCCAACAATCGCGTACCAGCAGGTATATCCATGCTCAAGCTGTCATCGCTAGGCCCATTTAAAACCTCCTGAATAGCCGTCTCAATGGATGCACTGTCAGCCGAAATTATTCTAGTAACCGGAACTATGTAATCATAAACGGCGTCCGGCTTGGAATGGAAAAATACAGTAACCTTTGCACCCTTGCTGCTAGCATTAGAACCAATCTCAAGGTTTACGTCCTGAGGCTCAATGGGTTTACTCACATCGGTCCCGTATTTCAATTTATCGACAATCTTTCCTTCAAACATGAATTGAACCCTGTCAATGGAATCAAACTCTGCCAGCGTAAGCGCCACCCCCTGAACCATGTTATGCTCGGCCACAGCGTTTTCGCATTCCATGGCCTCTTTGCTCAAATCAAGCTTTGCTAAACCATCCTTTATGGACATGCCTCTTATTTGAGTACCCGCGGGGAGCAACGCCTTAAGTCCCATGGCCATGAGGTCCTGCTGTATTTCAGGGCTATCTATTGTCATCCTCAACGTGGCTTTAGCTATGCCTTCCTCCCAGGGTATTCTGCGCATCACCGGCACCAGATATCCTGCATCGTTCTGATAATACACCACAGTCTCACGCACGTTCTTATCTTCAACATCCTCGGCTTCTCCCTCTGACACCACATCCTGCGGCAATTCCTCCTCAAACTCTTCTTTAGTCTTTATTGAGTTGCAGCTCACTATAAACAAAAGCATCATAACAACAATTGCTATTAAAGCAACGCTTTTCCCTTTCAACATGCTCTCCCCCCCCAACCAATCTCTTGATATTAATTATATTAGGGGGGATTTTTGAGTATGTCTCCATCGCCAAATATTTTACCACATATTTCTCAGGTTTTGTATTTTTTTATGGGGTTTTGTCCAAAATCTTTTTTCCTTTGACAGCTGGACCTCGACCAAATATTTTTGAAACCACAAGCGGATATGTAGTATAATGAAAAAAGTAAAAATTCAAAATTGTTGCAAGAGGGAGGAGCCAGATGGCTTTCGACGGTGTTCTACTGAGCTGCGTTATCGAAGAACTGCGCACTAAAATACTCAATAGGCGCATTGAAAAGGTATATCAGCCAGAAAAAGACGAGATTTACCTTTATATTCGCTCCCGGGATGAAGAGCTAAAGCTGCTGCTGTCTGCTAGCGCCAACCATCCCCGTATCCACCTTGTAAAGTCTACCAAACCCAATCCTTTAACGCCGCCCATGTTTTGCATGCTCCTGCGCAAGCACCTCAGCGGGGGTAGAATTGTGGATATAGTCCAACCCCAGTTGGAGCGAATAGCCGAAATATACATCGAAAGTACAAATGAACTGGGCGACCTGACCATAAAGAAGCTCATCATCGAAATTATGGGCCGGCACAGCAATATAATACTGGTAAATGAGAATGGCAAGATAATAGACAGCATAAAACATGTAAACGAGTCAATGAGCAGGGTTCGTCAGGTACTTCCCGGCCTTGTGTACAGTCCTCCTCCAGCACAGGATAAAAGAGACCCCTTATCAGAAACGCCGGAATCGTTTAAGAACCTTTTAAAATCCATGGTAACAAACAAGAAAGTCGAAAATGTCCTCTTGAACAACTATACAGGAATTTCTCCAACCACAGCCTTTGAAATAGTATACAGGGCTTTAGGCGATAAACCAATGGGTATCCTGGAGCTTTCCGAACAACAGCTGGAAGCGCTATGCCTGTCGTTCATGGATTTCTTTGATGGCGTAAAACACAAGCAGTTTAGCCCAACCATGTTGAAGGATGAAACGGGTCTTCCACGGGATATCTTCCCTTTTATCTATCAACAATACCCCGTCTCTATGCTGGAGAGATATTCATCGGTATCCGAAATGCTGGAAGCTTTTTATTCAGAACGGGACAGGCTAGAACGCTTGCAGCAGCGCATCTCTTATCTCTCAAAGCTTATCAAAACCAACCTGGAGCGCTGCCAGAAAAAGCTGGCTCTACAGCTGGAAGATTTGGAGCAGGCAAAAGAAGCCGACAAATTCCGGTTATGGGGTGAACTTTTGACAGCAAATGTCCATTCCATACCGAAAGGGCTTAAGGAAGTTACACTGGTCAACTACTATGACCCTAACGGCTCCACTATAACCATACCTCTGGATGAAAAGAAATCGCCCATCCAGAATGCCCAGGAATACTTTAAAAAATATTCCAAAGCTAAAAACACATTAGATAAGGTTTCCAAGCAAATAGAAGAAAGCAGAGAAGAGATAAAGTATTTGGATGCGTTGCTTGAAAGCCTGGAAAAGTGTACCGACGAATCCGATGTGGAAGAAGTATATCAGGAACTGGCCGAGCAGGGATACATCAAAAAGACGACAAAGGAGAAAAGGCAAGCCCCTGCCCCTTCAAAACCCCATCATTTTATTTCCTCTGACGGTTTTGATATATTCGTCGGGAAAAACAACTACCAGAACGACCGTCTCACCCTTAAAACGGCCAGCGCCAATGATATATGGCTCCATACTAAAAACATCCCGGGGTCCCATGTGGTCATAAAAACAGGGGGCCAACCAGTTCCTGAAAATACATTAGTGGAGGCAGCGTTGCTGGCAGCCTATTTCAGCAAAGCAAGGAATTCCAGCAATGTACCGGTGGATTACTGTCCGCGCAAAAACGTTAAAAAGCCCAGCGGAGCAAAGCCAGGAATGGTAATATATGAAGGCTATAATACCTTATATATAACGCCATCCGAGGAAAAGATAAAAAACATCAGGAAGGTCGATTGACCTTCCTAATGCAATACTTAAACTGTTTCGTTGCACCACATTATGAGCCGCATCGTGTATACATTATTTACTAAAGCTATGCCTTTGCCTTCCCTATATTTCGGCTGCCTGGCTTTACAAGAGGCAATCCGGTCTTGCATATTGGGCACTCCTCAGGGGCATACGACTTGACATCCATGGATATCACCGCGCAAAACTTCACTCCGAAATCCACGCTTCCACCGCTCCTGTCAACTACGGCTCCAACCCCCACTACCTCTCCACCACAATTTCTCACAACCTCCATGACTTCCTTGACTGACCCGCCTGTGGTGACTACATCCTCCACCACCAATACCCTGCTTCCCGCAGGTATTTCAAATCCCCTTCTTAATGTCATCTTGCCGTCTTCTCGCTCCGCAAATATGGTTTTCACGCCAAGACACCTGCCCATCTCATACGACAGGATGATACCTCCTATGGCCGGACCCACCACTATGTCTATATGGTCATCTTTGAATTTTTCTGCCAAAGCCCTGGTTACCTCTTCAGCATACCAAGGATACTGAAAAATTTTAGCACATTGAAGATACTCACCGCTGTGCCTCCCGGAGGTTAGAAGAAAATGGCCCTGAAGCAACACGCCCGTCTCCTTAAATATCTGCAGTATCCTTTCCCTATCCATAAACTTATTCCCCTTTCGTTTATCGCTTTTTAGAATTAATCATTTATTTTACCACAAACCTGCTTTGTTCAAATATAAGTTGTAAAATAACGCTCATATATGGAGTCCTATTCTAACACTGTGAACTACCATCCACCTTTAGAGGTGGAGGCTTCCTGCTTCATTGACCAGACTTGCTGCCGAGACTTTGTCCTCGACAGTAGAGGTCCAATCTCCACAGGCGTGAATTCGGGTAGTTCCTACCCTACTGACTGCTCATACATGCAATTCCATAGTTCCTTAGATTCTTTGCTGCATTTTTATCTCTATCATGAACTGTTCCATATGCAATTCATCGCCACCTTATAGAAGATGGTGACTTCTTGCGGAAAGTTGGTTTAATCTCCAGCCCACCTATCAGCTCATGCACATCCTCAATGCCGTTGTGTATCATATACTCCTCCAGCTGATTGATGATATCTATACACGCAGTAGGCGACATGAGGTTGGCTGTACCTACTCCCACGGCGGTAGCACCAGCCAAGAGGAATTCCACCACGTCTTCACCAGTGGTTATTCCCCCCATACCTATGATGGGTATGCTGACCACCCGTGCTACTTCCCAAACCATCCTGAGAGCAATGGGCTTGATGGCAGGCCCTGAAAGCCCTCCTACTATATTCGCCAATACCGGCCGGCGCCTTTTGGCATCTATAGCCATACCCAGCACCGTGTTAATGAGGGATATACCATCTCCGCCGGCCTTTTCCACAGCCACGGCAATTTCCTTTATATCGGCAACGTTGGGTGTCAGCTTGACCAATACCGGCTGTTTTGCGTGCGCTTTTACGCTGCGCGTAATATCGTACACCACTTCTGGACGGGTGCCAAAAGCAACCCCGCCCTGCTTCACGTTGGGACAAGATATGTTAAGTTCCAGAAAATCCACAGGTGCATCCTTCAGTTTTTCGGCCATCTTGCAGTATTCCTCAATGGTACTGCCATTTATATTCACTATGATGCGCGTACCATACTTGAGCAGCCAGGGAAGTTCATGCTCAATAAAATAGTCGATACCCGGGTTTTGAAGCCCCACGCTGTTTAGTATGCCAGAAGGGGTTTCAGCAATCCTTGGCGGTGGATTTCCCTTCTTTGGCAAAAGCGTCAAACCTTTAACTGCTATACCTCCAAGCATGTTTAAATCGACGTACTCTGCGTACTCCCGCCCAAAACCAAAGGTCCCAGAAGCAGCAATGACAGGATTTTTAAGCGAAACGCCACATATTTCAACGCTCAACTGTGGCTTCATCAAGTATCACCTCTTCACTCCAAAAAATGGGGCCGTCCTTACACACCCTCCTGTACTCAAAATCGCCATTCGGAGTGCGAACGGCACACGAGCAGACAAGGCACCCCCCTATCCCACACCCCATCCTTTCCTCCAATGATATCTGGCAAGGTACATTATATTCCCTAGCTATCCGCTGCACAGCCTTAAGCATGGGCACAGGGCCACATGCAAACATTATATCAGGTAGCTGTTGCAGGAGTTTTTCCTCAAGTACCTGCGTCACCAGCCCTTTCCTGCCCAAGCTGCCATCATCAGTGGTCACAAGCAATTGATCCGAAAGCATCTCAAACTCATTGAGCCCATACACAGTCTCTTGATTGCGAAAACCCAGTAATGCGGTGACCACTACCCCCATCTCCTTTAGCCGCCTTATCAAAAACTTAAGGGGCGCTATACCACATCCACCGCCTACCATAAAGGCATTTTTGATTCCCCTGGGAATCTCAAAGCCGTTTCCCAAGGGACCCAGCACATCTATAATTTGGCCTGAGTTTATACCTGAAAGAATGCGTGTACCTTTCCCCACTACCTGATATACTATCTCTACCATTCCGTCTTGTGGATGCACATCGTGTATGCTTATGGGCCGCCTGAGAAGCAGCGAGTTATCGCCAGGCACCTTTATATGTACAAACTGGCCGGGATTGGCTTTTAGAGCGATGTCTTTGGACAAAAATGCCATTTTATACATATTTGATGCAATCATTACGTTTTCTACAACCATGCACATATCCAAACCTTTCATCATACTAAAGGCGGATGAGGCTCTCACCTTTATAAAAGCCGAGAGCCTCATGGCCTACCCCCTTTCACTCTATATCTTCCAGCGCTATCAGCTCAATCCGAGTTTCATCGATGTTCTGTTTCAAAATGCTGACAAAGGCACGGGCAGTATCCAGTGAAGTTAAGCAGGGGATGGAATGTTCCACAGCCATTCTCCGTATCTTAAACCCGTCGCGCTGCGGTATACGCCCCTTGGTAGGCGTATTTATTATGAGGCTTATCTTGCCCTGCTGTATATAGTCGCTTATATTTGGATGCTCCTGGCTTACCTTGTTGACAACGCTAGCAGCCACGCAATTTGAATTCAGCACGTGGGCCGTACCGCTGGTGGCAAGTATGCTAAATCCCAGCTTTTCAAACTCGGCTGCTATGGGCACAACCTCCTGTTTATCGATATTGGATACGGTAATCAGCACATTGCCTTCCCTTTTAAGGTTGTACCCTGCCGCCAGCAGGCCTTTAAACAGAGCCTCGGGCAACGTCCTGCCTATCCCCAGCACCTCTCCGGTGGATTTCATTTCAGGACCTAGGCTTACTTCTACCATCGGCAATTTCTCAAAGGAGAACACCGGCACTTTGACGGCCACAACGTTTTTCTCAGGATAAAGGCCAGGGTTATAGCCCATTTCTTTCAGCCCTTGTCCCATCATAGCCCTTACGGCCAGCTCAACCATCGGTATCCCCGTCACCTTGCTTATATATGGGACAGTACGGCTAGAACGAGGGTTGGCTTCAATTACATACACATCTCCATTGTGCTCAATGTATTGAATATTGATGAGCCCTTTGATACGCAACACCCTGGCCAGCCTGTACGTATAATCTAGTATACGCTCAACGGTGGCTTTTGAAAGGCCCTTCGCTGGATATACGGCGATGCTGTCACCAGAGTGGATGCCTGCCCTCTCTATGTGTTCCATGATGCCTGGTATCAGTATGTCCTCCCCGTCACATATTGCATCCACCTCTATTTCTTTGCCCATCAAGTATTTATCCACCAGAACCGGATGTTCCTGCTTAACGCGGTTTATAATCTCCATGTATTCAACTATATTTTCACGGTTATAGGCGATCTCCATTCCCTGCCCGCCCAGCACGTATGAAGGCCTTACCAGTACGGGATACCCCAGGCTTTCAGCTGCAGCCACCGCCTCCTCAACGGTGAATACAGTAGTTCCTGGTGGCCTGGGTATATTGAGCTCTTCCAGAACAGCGTCAAATTCTTTTCTGTCTTCAGACTTGTGTATATACTCGGGCTGTGTTCCAAATACCCTATATCCAGCCTCATGCACAATACGTGCCAGCTTAATAGCCGTCTGCCCACCAAACTGTACCATAACCCCCTCAGGCTTCTCCAGATCTAGAACGTTGATGACATCTTCAGGAAATAGGGGCTCAAAATACAGCCTATCGGAGGTATCAAAGTCGGTACTTACAGTCTCTGGATTATTGTTTATTATGATTGCCTCATACCCCATTTCTTTCAAAGCCCACACACAGTGAACCGAACAGTAATCAAATTCGATTCCCTGCCCTATCCTTATGGGGCCAGCCCCCAGCACCACAACCTTTTTGTTTTTGCTCACCTTAACAGCATTGTCCTGTGCGTTGTAGGTTGAATAGTAGTATGCCCCAACGCCTGACTCATCTCCGGCTCCAGTATCGATGGGCCTGTATACAGGATATATCCCCCATTCTTTTCTCTTGCGCCGTATCTCAGCAGGTGCTATTCCAGCAAGCCTCCCTATAGCTGTATCAGTAAAGCCCATCTTCTTAGCTTCAAGCAGCATAGGCTTGTCAAGGTGTGCACCCTTTTGCTTGATCTTAGATTCAAATAGTATAATGTTCAATACCTTATTGAGGAAGAACGGATCGATGGCTGTCTTACTGTAAATTTCTTCGATCGAGATACCTCGCCTTAACGCCTCAGCCACTACAAACAAGCGCTCATCGGTCTTGTAGTCCAATTCCTTGATTATCTGCTGGTCATCCATCTTAGCAATATGCTCCATATGCAGATAGTCCACACCAATCTCAAGTGAACGTACAGCCTTGAGAAGCGCTTCTTCGAAACAGCCACCAATGGCCATCACCTCGCCAGTGGCCTTCATCTTGGTACCCAGTGCCTTATCAGCCTTCACAAACTTATCGAAGGGCCAACGCGGTATCTTGAGGACTATATAATCAACCACCGGCTCGCGTGCAGCAAAAGGCCTACCCGTCATGCTGTGTTTTATCTCATCAAGCCTGTACCCCAAAGCTATTTTCGTAGCCACCCTGGCAATTGGATAGCCCGTGGCTTTGGAAGCCAAAGCGCTCGAACGGCTCAACCTGGGATTGACCTCTATTACATAATACTGTTGCCCGTCAACGCTCAACGCAAATTGGATATTGCATCCGCCCCTGATATTGAGAGCATGGACTATATTTATGGCGGCACGCCTCAACATGGCATCCTGCTCCGGGGTCAGGGTTTGCGCAGGAGCCACCACTATGCTATCGCCTGTATGAATGCCTACGGGGTCTACATTCTCCATGCTACATACGATGACGCAGTTGCCATCCGCATCCCTTACCACCTCATACTCGATTTCCTTCCAGCCAGCCACCGATTTTTCTATGAGCACCTGGTGCGCCCTGCTCAACCTCAACCCTTCCGAGGCAATCCGCTTAAGTTCCTCCCTATTGTTGGCCATACCCCCACCTGTTCCCCCAAGGGTATAGGCAGGCCGTACAATCACGGGATATCCAATCTTCTCGGCAAATTCCAGTGCGCTATCCACGTCGTGTACGGTAACGCTTTCAATTATTGGCTCGCCAATGGATTGCATTGTCTGTTTAAACAGCTCTCGATCCTCTCCTTTTTGTATTGACTGAACATCAGTGCCTATGATCCTCACTCCATATTCATCAAGCACTCCCGCTTCTGCCAGTTCAACAGCCAGATTAAGCCCTGTCTGCCCACCCAAGGTAGCCAGCAGGCTATCGGGCCTTTCTTTAGCAATTACCCCTTTGAGTATTTGCAGCGTCAAAGGTTCGATATATACGTGGTCAGCCATATTGGGATCAGTCATTATGGTGGCAGGATTGCTGTTTACCAGCACAACCTCCACGTTCTCTTCCTTCAACGCCCTACAAGCCTGAGTCCCTGCATAGTCAAACTCAGCTGCTTGACCGATGATTATCGGTCCAGAACCTATCACAAGGACTTTTTTGATGTTTGGGTCCCTTGGCATAATCCATCATCTCCTTCTCCATTTGCTATTTTTAAAGTTACCATGGTTTAACACCCTTATTTGAAAGTGCGGCTTCAATTTCTTCCTTCATTCGCAGCACTTCAGCCCGCGCAGCGTCGGCAAAGCGCTCTGGAGGAAACTTCTCCTTCCAGGGGCTTCTTTGATAGGCACATATCACGCTTCGTGAAGCGTTGATTACAGCACCCAAGCCATGTTCATCAAAGCCACTCATCACATCCTGGATGCTACCACCCTGGGCTCCATAGCCCGGTATCAAAAAATACGTGTTGGGCATCTCACGCCTGAGCTCCTCAAGCTGTCGTGGATAAGTAGCCCCTATAACGGCACCCACACGGCTATAGCCTTTTGCCCCTATGAGCTCTCTTCCCCATTCCACCACCTTTTCAGCCACCTTGTTGTATAGCCTTTTCCCTTCAACCGGCAGGTCCTGAAATTCCCCTGATGAGGGATTTGAAGTTTTAACCAGCACAAATATCCCTTTATTATAATCTTTGCAGGCCTTTATAAACGGTACTACGCCATCGGTACCCAAATAGGGATTAACTGTCACAAAGTCCAGATCAAAGGCTGGCATTTTAGTGCCATTCAGGGGTGTCTCTCCAAGATAAGCACATGCATAGGCCTCGGCAGTAGAGCCGATATCATTTCTTTTAACGTCGCCTATGACTATAAGGCCCTTTGATTTTGCGTACTGTGCCGTAAGCCTGAAGGCTTCAATCCCCGACGGGCCATACATCTCGTAATAGGCTATCTGTATCTTAACGGCAGGGACATACTCGTATACCGCATCTATGATGGCTTTATTGAACTCTAAAATGGCACAAGAAGCTGCTTCAAAAGGCGACCCTCCTGTACACCTTTCAACCACATGATTGGGCACATACTCCAGTCGAGTGTCAAGTCCCACTACCGTAGGATTTCTCTTGTCAATAACCTTTTCTATGAGCTCATCTATCATTGTGTTCACCTCGCATTTATTTAACTTCCTACATTTACTGCAAACCTGAAATTACACTCGGTATTTTGGTTTCTTCAAAATTGCGAATTTAAATATTCACCATCACAATCTGCAATAGCAGTTTAACCAAAATAATCACAGGATTACTTGCCCATCCTTCACGACCACTCTGCCATCCACGATGGTGTAAATGACCCTCCCCTTTAACGTATGGCCATGGAAAGGCGAATTTTTTCCTTTGGAATAAAATTTGGAGACATCGACAGTGTATTCCTTATCGAGGTCAACCACTATTATGTCTGCAAATTTCCCAACCTGTATGGTCCCCGCATCTATATTCAAAATCTCGGCCGGCCTTTTGCTCATCTTTTGCACCAGTTCTACCATCGAAAGAATCCCAGTCTCGACCAAATTGGTATAGGCGAGCGAAAAAGCCGTCTCAAACCCTGATATGCCGTTTGCAGCCAGGCTGTACTCCACCTCTTTGTCGTCACGATGGTGAGGTGCGTGATCGGTGGCGATGATATCGATGGTCCCATCTTTCAACCCCTCTTTTATAGCCTCCACATCGTCATCGGTACGTAGCGGAGGGTTCACTTTAGTATTGGCATCATACCCATCCACCCACGCATCGGTTGCTGAGAAGTAGTGAGGAGCGGTCTCGCAGGTAACCTTCACTCCCCTTCTCTTTGCCTGGCGAATGACCTCCACCGAGCCTCTGGTGCTCACATGTGCGATGTGTATTGGGGCATCCAGCGTCTCAGCCAGTATAATGTCCCGTGCCACCATGACTTCTTCTGCAGCCCGGGTTATACCCTTGAGCCCTAGCACCGTGGACATATATCCCTCATTCATGACGCCGTCTCCCACAAGCGACAAATCCTCACAGTGGGAAATTACAAGCATATCAAGCCCTTTAGCGTACTGAAGAGCCAACCTCATCAGCTGCGAATTCATTATAGGCTTGCCATCATCCGACAGCGCTACCGCCCCTGCCTCTTTAAGCTCGCCCATCTCTGTAAGCTCTTCACCTTTCTGACCCTTTGTAACAGCGGCTATGGGATGGACCTTGACCACGCCTTTAGCCATAGCCATCGATTTTATATAATTTACCATAGCCGCATTATCTATGATGGGATTGGTATTGGCCATGCATGCAACGCTGGTAAAACCTCCTGCAGCAGCGCTCCTTGTCCCAGAACTTATATCCTCCTTGTATTCATACCCTGGCTCCCTTAAATGACAGTGAGCATCAACCAGTCCCGGCAGCACCCATTTGCCCGTGGCGTCAATCACCTCAGCCCCCGAAATTTCTATATTCTCCCTTACATCAATTACCTTACCTTTGTCTATCAATATATCGGCTTTATAGGGCTTAGAGGAGATTCCATCTATCACTACCCCATTTTTAATACACAGCATCTTGATTCCTCCCCATCAAGAGATATAGAAGCGCCATGCGGACCGCCACTCCGTTTGTCACCTGTTGGTTGATTACAGACTGCTCTCCGTCCACCAGCTCGGAGGCTATCTCCACCCCCCTGTTTACCGGGCCGGGGTGCATGATCAAAGCATCTTTGGCGGCAAGCCGTATGCGTTCCTCGGTTATGCCAAACAGCCGGGTGTACTCTCTCAATGAGGGTAACAACCCTTTTTGCTGGCGTTCCTTTTGAAGTCGTAGGCCCATGACTACATCAGCATCCTTTATCGCCTCTTCAACCTTGTAAAAGACTTTAACTCCCATCTTATCGATGTCAGGAGGCATAAGAGTAGGGGGTCCCGCCACTCTGACTTCGGCTCCCATAGTTGTAAGTCCCCATATATTGCTGCGCGCCACCCTGCTGTGTAGTATATCTCCTATTATAGCCACCCTTAAACCATCTATAGCCCCCTTTTTTTCCTTCATGGTAAACATGTCAAGCAGCGCCTGGGTTGGATGTTCGTTGATCCCATCACCAGCATTGATAACCGAGGCCGATACATGCTTTGCTAAAAGATGAGGGGCACCCGACATCGGATGGCGAATGACGATAACGTCAACTCCCATGCTTTGAATGGTTTTCCCCGTATCAATTAAACTTTCTCCTTTGGCAACGCTGCTGGATGAGACAGCTACGCTGGCCGTGTGTGCTCCTAGATACTTGGCCGCAAACTCAAACGAAAACCGCGTCCTGGTACTGTTTTCATAAAACAGCGTTACCACCGACTTGTTCTGCAGAAGAGACGACTCTTTAGAGCCGCTCAAGAGGAGGGATTTCATCTCTTCAGCCGTTGTCAGTATTTCCTCTATCTCGACCCTACTCAATCCTCTGAGCCCTAGCAAATCCTTTCGCTTTAGTGCCATTATCTCACCTGCCAAATTTTAGAATTTATTTCTTTTTATAACCTGTGACGTAAAAAAAGCCTTGATAGAAGGCTATCAAGGCATGTAAAATCCTGTACAATTCCCTTGACAGCCTCACAGGACTGTATTAAAGGGAATTTTTAAGGTTCAGCTATGATTACTTTGTTCATACCATCAATCTCACTCACATATACGTACACCTTTTCGTTTTTAGAGGTGGGAACGTTTTTCCCTACATAATCTGCCCTTATAGGTAATTCGCGATGGCCCCTGTCCACTAAAACCGCAAGCTGGATGGCTTTGGGCCTACCCAAATCAATCAGAGCATCCATGGCCGCCCGTGCCGTTCTTCCCGTAAACAACACGTCATCCACCATTACCACTATCTTGCCATTCACATCAAATGGAATATTGGTACTGTTGACTATCGGTTGTTCTGGTTGCAAGGATAAGTCATCACGATAAAGGGTTATATCCAACATCCCAACGGGAACTTCCTGGCCCTCGTATTGCTGTATCTTTTTAGCCAGTCTCTGCGCCAACGGCACTCCCCTTGTCTGTATACCCACCAGTACCACGTCCTCGATACCCTTATTGCGTTCTATGATTTCATGAGCTATCCGCGTAAGCGCCCTATTCATTGCCGTTTCATCCATAATCAGAGCCTTTTGAATCAAGTGAAATCTCACCCCTTTTATTACAAAAAAAGACATCTCACCGATCGGTAAGACGTCTTCGCTCTTTCATATAATTCCAGATGTAATTTTCCGCGCTGCCTACCCAACACCTTACCGACCTCACAGGATCGATTTAAAGGCCTCATCACCGATTTTTTATAGTATAACATAGTCACCTAGAGGTTGTCCATACCTTTTTCAATTTTTCGCATAATCTTTCCGTAAAATGCTGAGCAAGTTTTCAAAGTATTCTGGCAATGGAGCCTCAAACTCCATATACTCTCTAGTGGAAGGGTGGATAAGCCCCAGCTTCTTTGCGTGTAATGCCTGCCCCTTTAAATCAAATTTTTGTTTTCGAGAGCCGTAAACGCTATCACCCACCACAGGATGGCCTATGTAAGCCATGTGTACCCGTATCTGATGGGTTCGGCCGGTCTCAAGCCTGGCTTCAACAAGAGTGTATTCGCCAAACCGTTCAAGCACCTTAAAATGGGTAATAGCCGGTTTGGCAGTAGGCCCACTCACTACCGCCATTTTTTTGCGATTAGTTGGATGGCGCCCTATAGGGGCATTTATAACACCCTTATCCTCTTTTATATTTTTTTCCACAATACACCAGTAAACCCTTTTTAAAGTCCTATCCTTAATCTGCTGTGCCAGATTGCGATGGGCAGCGTCATTTTTTGCAACCACCAGCAGCCCAGAAGTATCTTTATCCAAACGGTGGACAATTCCCGGCCGAATCACGCCGCCAATCCCAGACAATTCGTCACAAGAATACAGCAGGGCGTTGACCAGCGTACCCGAATAATTCCCTGGAGCGGGGTGTACCACCATCCCCTGAGGCTTATTGACCACCACTATGTCATCATCCTCATACACTATATCCAGTTCCATGGGTTCCGGCTCAAGGGATATCTCCTTCGGTGGCGGTATGGTAACATCTATTACACAACCAGGCTTTACCTTGAAATTGGGCTTGACTTTTTGACCGTTTACCAATACAAACCCGTCTCTTATTAACTTTTGAATGTACGAACGCGAATGCTCTGAAATCTTTTCGCTTAAAAATACATCTATTCTCTTTTTATCATCTTGGTGCTCGATTTCAAATCTCAAATTTTCCATAGGCAAACACCTAATTGAGTCGCCTTTCTTTCTTGTTTGCAATAAATAAAACGTAATAAGCCAGCAACATGGTACCAATGACCACACATGAATCGGCCACATTGAAGACTGGATAATCGATAAGTATAAAATGAAGCATGTCTACCACATATCCCAGGCGCAGCCTATCGATTAAATTGCCTATAGCTCCGCCCAGTATCATGGAAAGCGCAATGGTAAACACTATGCTCTCTTGCTTGCGGGCAAACAGGTAATATGCTATTACCACGCTCGTCACTACCGTTAAGGCTATAAAAAACCATCTCTGGTTTTGTAGGATGCCGAATGCAGCACCCCTGTTTTCCACATAGGTAAAATGAAATACATTCTGTATCAAAGGAACAGAACCCATTGACTTGAGGTAAGTCTTGGCAAGATATTTGGTAACCTGATCAAGGACCACTATGAAGGCCACTATAAATATCTGTAGCATGGTGCTCCCCTTCCATCCAGTTATTTAAAAACCGTATTACATTATAGCATAATGGGAAGCACATTTCATAGCAGTTTCACAGTAATTTTCGGGAATCAAGCCCAGTTGGTGTCAATTTGCTCTTCAGCCTCATTTTTCTGGCAATTAATACAAAGCTTGGCAGTTGGATATGCATCTAAACGTTCAAAACCTATTTCTTTACCGCAATATAGACATATCCCATAGCTGCCTCTCTCTATCATTTGAAGGGCATCGCGTATATCGCCCAGGTATTCTAGTTGGTGGTTGCGCAATGAGACATACTTCTCCTGTTCAAAAGTTTCAGTTCCTAAATCAGCAGGATGATTGTCATATTTTGACAACTCCTCTATGCTGTTCCCTATGGAATCGTCTATACCAAAGTTGTTCTTCTTAGACTCGTTAAGCATAGACTCCACCTTTTTATACTCTTCTAGCAGCTTTTTCCTAAGGTATTTGATTTCGTAATCCTTCATGGACCTTTTTCCCCCTCACAGGTGTTGTTTTACAATTTTTACTATTTCCGCTATAAATCCGCCTATTATGGGCAAATTCTCATTAGCTAACCGAGTCAAGAAATACAGAGCGACCGCACCAAGGAGGGTAAACCCTACAGCCATACCAAACCCTCTTGCCAGACCGGCTATAAAATTTGTCCTTATAACCCTCCAAGTATCGTTCAGGTATTCAACGTACTCTCCAAATTTCATCTTTTCAAGCGTCCTAGCAATTTCCTCTATTTTTGAATAAGCTTGCTGGTCGCTTGACCTTCCGCTGTTTGCTCCACTATCCCTTCCCATGCTGCACCATCTTCCCAAAAAACATAAAAGGGGATACTTAAACTAAGTATACCCCTTACGATACTTTTTATCCTTAAACAAATTGAGAATCGTTATGACTTTAAAAATCAGGCTGACCTTCAACAGACGGCAATTCTGTTTCCCTCTCTATAGTTTTAAGATATTCCTGTAAGAGCGTTTTAAATCTGGTCTTGAATATCTCCACCTGTTTTCTGGTTTCTTCATATTCCATTCGTATCTTCAACACCTGCTCATTGGCATCCTGTATAATCTTCTGTGCCTTGTGTTCAGCTTCTTTGATAATCAGCTCGGCGTTTTTATGTGCCGATGCCGTCACCTCTTCTGCAGTTTTTTGTGCTGTAACTAACGTCTCCTTCAGGGTATTTTCCATGGATTTGTAATATTCCAGCTGCTCCTTTAAAAGGCCTATGCGCTCTTTAAGCTCAAGGTTTTCTTTATACAGCCTTTCAAAATCCTGCACAACCTCATCCAGAAATTGATCCACCTCATCTTCGTCATAGCCCCTAAAGCTCCTGGAAAATTCCTTATTGTGGATATCCATAGGCGTCAACGGCATAATAATATCCTCCTCCTCTTAGATTACCACAAAAACGTCAGTAAGGCATTGCCCTGTACTTTAGAAGATTTTCGACAACCTCTATGATTTGCTGCACAACCATTATCGCGAAATAAGCAAGAAGCGGCGAAAAATCTATAGGAAATCCCGAGGTATTCAACCGATCAGTCAGCCTGCGAAACGGCCTCACAACAGGTTCGACTATTCTCATAACAAAAGAGCGTATAGGATGAGTCGGATCCACAAACCACGACATAAGGGCATTGATGACAATCAACCACGAAAGTACGTTCAAAAACCAGCGTATGCCCCTGAGTACATATATGATTGCCCAGTATGCCAATGCCATTCCCCCTATTCTGTCTGTTCTTCCTTTATGTTTGCCAGCGTATAAAAGCTTTTACCTTTCAATTCTTCCGGAATATTGCCCACTATATCGATATTGCTAGGTGCCAATACAAATATCCCCCTTGACACCTTTTGAATTGTCCCATCAAGGGCATACACTGCTCCGCTTATAAAGTCAAGCACCCTTTGAGCCAATGCCGTATCTAGCGCCTCTAGGTTAACCACAATAGGCTTCCTGCTTTTTAGATTGTTAATAATAGTCTGCGTATCTTCAAATGAAGTAGGCTGATATATGACCACTTTTACATAAGATGATGTATGTATATTTACAACTTTGCCTTTCTTTTGTCTCGACCAAAACGACGGCTCCTCCAGCTCTTTTAAGTCCTGCTCTTCCATTTCGGATTCACTAGCCTCAGGATCTTCTTCTATTACATTCTCCTCCAACCCAATCAAGTTCAAAATCTTATTAAACAGACTGTTTCCCATAAAAATTCCTCCCTTTCTCTGAACCTATCTTTCCCCAAATATCGCTCTGCCTATCCTCACAATATTAGCACCTTCTTCAATGGCAACTTCGAAATCATTAGTCATACCCATAGAGAGGTATTCCATATCTATATGGTTATATTTCCCCTCCTTTATCTTCTCAAACAGCTCCTTCAGCCGCGCAAAGTAAGGGCGCACAGACTCAGCATCTTCCGATAACGGCGCTATGGTCATCAGCCCCTTTACCCTTATATGCTCAAACGGTTCCAACTGCTCAATAAAGCTTTCAACTTCCTCCTCATAGATGCCTGACTTTGTAGCTTCTTTTGATACATTAACCTGTATCAAAACAGGCACAACCCTATTAACTGCCGCTGCTCGCTTGTCCAGCTCCTTCGCAAGCGATAAGCGATCAAGCGAGTGTATCAAATCCACCTTGTCGATTATATATTTCACCTTGTTTGTCTGTAGCGTCCCAATCAAATGCCTCTTCACATCAACAGGAATAAACTCATGTTTTTTCACAAATTCCTGTACCCTGTTCTCTCCAATATGGCATATACCAGCATTTATGGCCTCCATTATCCTTCCTACATCCACCGTTTTAGTAACAGCCACAATAGTAACACTTTCAGGAGATCTATTGGCTTTGTGGGCAGCCTCAGCAACTCTCTCCATTACCTTTTTTACATTATATTGTATGTCCATTGCCACATCACCTCTCAATGCGGACTTTGGCATGAAGCTCTAGCTGCTTGCGTTCCCCTTTCTCGGAAATTATAGCATTTTCCCCATCAGAAGCCATCGTTTCTACCGGAACAAAAACCTCTACATCCTCCCCAACCACTCTTACCCCTTTTTCTCCACGCCGAGTAACAACAGCGCCGGCAGGCACCATAAACCCCTGAAAATTTTTACTTATCTCCACCTTCGCACTCCTTTTGCTGATAAAATCCTCAACCTTTTCATTAAACTCTACCACCACAAGTGTTTCCCCTTTTCCATGGGCAATTCGATGTATCCTCCCTTTAATGGTCTGCACCTGAGAGCCTATAAAAGTCACATCAACTTCTTGACCTTCTGCATAGTTGATTTTCGGATTCGATATTAGGCACGCTGCGTACCACTTACCGGGCTGTACAATTTTGAAAAACGGCTGATCGGCTTTTACCTTCTTCCCGCCATCTGCTTGTTCCACCACACCTTTCTCATAAAAGCTCTTGAAATCCTCTATTGTAATCTCATCTACTGCTTTTGTACCCAGAATATTCTCCATACCATCCAAAGAGAAGCTTATTATGCCCGACTCAGGAGCCACCAGCTCCACCTTCCACTCTTCCAGTTGCTTATTGAGGGTTTCCTCTTCCTTGTAAAGCCGTTCAAGATAAGGGTCGGACTTCATCTTTTGCCCCAGTACCTTTTGCCGACTGGAAAAAAGCAAACGAAGCTTCTTCTCGTAGTCATCTAGCCTGTCTAACTGCAAATCCCTTACTGCCACCTGGATAGACGCCACAGTACCTGCAATATCCCTCTCGACCTTTTCCAAATCTTTATTGATGAGCTCCTGCACTATATTTTCCTGCTGGTAAAGCAATATTTTCTCCTGCACGTTATAGAGCTGGTACATCAGTTCTTCCTTGTAATTGGCTTTATATAACACAGCTACCGGTGCTTCTTTCTGCACCGATTCGCCCTCGGCTACCAAAAAGTTAACACGCCCATAATCTGGAGCATCATATACCTTTTCCTGCCTGATTAACAGAGCATCGCCTTTATCCTTCAGCAATATTTCTCCATACTGCACTATACCATAAACCGGCGCACGAGTTGAAGCGCTTATGAGGTAATGACAGCCTATTATAACCATACACAAAAAAACAAAAAAGCGAAAGCGCACCCTTCTTCTGCCAATCACAAGGCCCTTCATAATTTCAATCCCTTCAAAGTTATTCTACTACATTTTTTATTTCTACGCAAAACAAAAAAATCCTCCAAAAACAAAAATATTCTGATTGTAGACAATCAGTTTAAATGCCCTGTTATGATTTTATGGACTTCTTTACACTAATCCAACTACCATTCTTGCTGAACTTTATGTCATCGCATATGCTCTGTACTATTTTAAGCCCTCTACCCCTCTCTAAAAACAAAAAAGAATCACAGGGAAAAATACCCCTCTCTATCTTCTTGTAATTAAACCCCTTCCCCTGGTCCCTTATACATATGGATACGGTAGTATCATCCAGCGCATGGACAATCACGGTAAGAATTTTATCTTCATAACATTTGTTCCCATGAACTATCCCATTGACAATCAGCTCATTGATTATGAGTCGAAATTCGTAATCTTCTTCCTCCTCTAGATGATGCCATGCCTCTATACACTCCATTATTTCCTTTACCAGCCCTCTGACCATCTGCGGATTGGCCCCTACAATTTCCTTTTTGTACAACAACATCACCGGCACTACCCCCAAAAACATCGCTGCTTAGATTCCATTCCTACAATTATATAACTACCCTTCTTTATAGCGTTCAAACAAAACAATTGTCACCATTTTTATATAAAGCAATCTGTCAAAGGCTGTTTTTAAACATGTGTTTGAGTTTCCTCAAAATTTTTCGCTCCAGCCTTGAAACATACATCTGTGACACGCCCATCTCCTCTGCTATATCTTTTTGGCTTCGCTGGTTATAAAAACGTTCGTATATGACCTTTTTCTCTACATCATTTAGCTTGTCCATGATACTGTCGATAAAATCCTTATTCTCAATCTTGATGTAACCATCTTCCTCATGGCCTATTACAGCCGACAGGTCAGTCTCATTATCTTCATCTATATAATAATCCAGCGAAAGAGGATTTGCCTTTTGGTTAGATTCCATCAGCTCCAAAACTTCTTCAGTGTCCACATTCAAATACTCAGCCAATTCTTCTGGCTTGGGAGAACGCCCAAGGGAAACCGAAAGCTGCGCTCTAGCCTCATCCAATTTTTTGAGCATCTCGTTTTCCTTTCTAGGCAACCGTATCATTCTACTTTTGTCACGGAAATAGTTTTTTATCTCTCCAATTATGGTGGGAGTTGCAAAGCTTGAAAACTTATAACCTTTGCTTATATCATAGCGTTCCAGTGCCTTTATCAAAGCCAGCGAAGCCACCTGATACAGGTCATCGTAATCAATACCCCGATTAGCAAACTTCTTTGCTATTATTTCAGCAATATATAAATATTTCTGTACCAACAGGTTTCTCAGTTTTATATCCCGAGTCTCGCAATACTCCTTAAGCAGAGCTTCTAAATTTTCAGCACCTGATTTTGCAGATGTCTGTACACTCATCAAAAACTAACCCCCAAATTTCTTATACATCTTTATACCCTTTAAAAATCCGCTATCGCCCACTTTCTCTACCCTATCCATCAGAGATTCCATTATGTAGAAGCTGAGCTCCGATTGCTCATTTTCACATAACACTGCATCCCGATGTATGGCTTCAGACGCTGAAATGTCGATCCAAATACCCTCCTCTTTGTCCACATTAAATTCAAGCTCCAACCATTTTACATTTCTGCTATGATTCATCATAAAAATCCCTGCTTCAGACACCGCCAGCTTTATGTCCTCAATCTCATCCACATCAAATCCGGCCCTACTGGCTACAGCTGAAGTAGTTAACCGTATAACCAACATATACTCAGGCTTTGCCGGTACCCTCAAATAAACGCTATCCATATTCATTATTCCTGCACCTCTATTAAAAATATTTTGTCAAGTCCAGTAATTGTAAAAATTTTCTTAATGTAGGGTTTCAAATTCTTTAAGGATATACTGCCGTTGTTGTCCTTCACTCTCTTTAAAACGCCTATCAATACGCCCAACCCGGTACTGTCTATATATTTAAGGTCCCGGCAATCTATAACTATGCTTGAGTTATGCTGGTCCAAAAGCCTGTAAAGTTCCTCCTTTAACTGAGGAGCGTTGTATACGTCCACTTCTCCTGAAAGAGAGACCTCCCAAACGCTCGTAGCAGGATTGTAATTATGAGTTATGTTCATATCAACCATCTCCTTCTTTGCAAAGTATAGACGTTCGTGTGTAATTATACCATATCGAGTCAACAAAATAAAATTTTTTTCCTCTTGACAGAATAATTTAAATGCTGTATATTAATACTTGCTTTCAGATTGCAAAGCAACAGAGTCGGGGTGTGGCGCAGTTTGGTAGCGCACGTGCTTTGGGAGCATGGGGCCGGGGGTTCAAGTCCCTCCACCCCGACCAGAGAGTGGCCCCTTGGTCAAGTGGTTAAGACACAGGCCTTTCACGCCTGTAACAGGGGTTCGAATCCCCTAGGGGTCACCAAAAAAATAAAAATAGAGAAAGGAAGATGGGCCTTTAGCTCAGCGGTCAGAGCAGCCGGCTCATAACCGGTTGGTCCGGGGTTCGAATCCCTGAAGGCCCACCATAGAATATGGCCCGGTAGTTCAGATGGTTAGAACGCTAGCCTGTCACGCTAGAGGCCGAGGGTTCAAGTCCCTTCCGGGTCGCCAATACCAGCCTCGGTAGCTCAGTTGGTAGAGCAGCGGACTGAAAATCCGCGTGTCGGTGGTTCGATTCCGCCCCGAGGCACCAAGCGTGGAGGGGTGCCCGAGTGGCCAAAGGGGGCAGACTGTAAATCTGTTGGCGCAGCCTTCGGTGGTTCGAATCCATCCCCCTCCACCAAAATATAAAATGAAAATAGCGTGCGAAAGTGGTGGAATTGGCAGACGCGCTAGATTCAGGGTCTAGTGGGCTTCGGCCCGTGGGGGTTCGAGTCCCCCCTTTCGCACCAGCCTAGAAAATACTGCATTTGAATAAATTTTAGCGGGTTAACCTCCTCAGAAAAATCTAGTGTTACTGAGGAGGTTATGTTTTTATGGGTAAAAACACTAAAAACATTAACTGTCTCGACTTGTTAAATGAATTCCTCTTTGCCAAACAAGCGGATGGAGTCTCCGAGGAAACAATTAAGAATTACCGTTATCACGCTATTACTTTCCTCAAGTTCATCAGAGCAGACAAAAAACCGGTGGATTATGAGACAATACACCAAGGCATCATTCGCTACTTCAGCCAACCATTTTCTGCAGGCTACAGAAACATCAAACTTCGCCATCTAAAGGTCTTTTTCAACTGGTGTGTGAGAGAGGGTTACCTACCCACCAACCCTGTGGAGGGTATAAAGAAAGCAAAAGAAGATTTTTCTAACATCCGCCATGCCCCGCTTGAAGACCTGCACAAGCTCCTCAAACAGCCCGACCAGCATACCTACACAGGTTTGCGTGATTACTGCTTAATGCTCGTCCAACTGGACACAGGCGCAAGACCCAGCGAACTTTTTCGAGTCAAGCCAAGCGATTTGAATTTAACCGCCCGTGAGCTGTACATACGCCCTGAAGTTTCAAAAACCTGTGTTGGACGTACGTTAATCCTCTCGGTTTTCACAACCCAAGCCCTGGTGAGATTCCTCAAAGTACGCCCACAGTGGTGGGGTAGCGACATACCGATTTTTGCTACAGAGACTGGTAAACCATTAGACCGCTACCAATGGGCTTACAAGGTACGCAAATACTGCCAACAAGCAGGTGTGAAGGTAACGCCCTATGGTTTGCGCCACAGCTTCGCCATTGAATTCCTCAAAGCAGGTGGTGACCCGTTCAGCCTCCAGCGCTTATTAGGGCATACCGACCTCACCATGACAAGGCGCTACATCAGGCTTTCACAAGACTACATCAAACAAGCCCATGAGAAGGCTTCACCCGTGCAAAAGCTCCAGAACATGAGCAAAAGAGCACCAAGGCGTTTAAACAACACCCAATTAAACGCTTAAAGCAAATCGAGTAGGAGATAGGTGATTATTTCACCTACCGTCCTCTCACATCACCGTACATACCGTCCGGTATACGGCGGTTCGTTAGAATTGATGTACTACTGCACATCGTTTCTTCCATCTCTTGACGCCGTCAATACACTATGCGCTTCCACTGTCCCCTGAGATTCCATCTCCTCCTCCAGTGGATAGCCCCCTTTCGAGGTTGTCTGCAGTCTTCGCATATCGTCCGAGTACATTAGACTTCCAAAACCTCCTAACGTTCAGCCCTTCCCTATCTCCTATTTCGGATAAGTACTATGGCCTCTGCTGACTTCTCAAGACTCAGCCATACATCACTGCATGGGTTGTCATTTCAAAGTTCATTTCCACGAATATCCTTGAGACCTCCCCTGGTAAGAACGATAACTTTCATCTCGTATATCTGCCAGATTTACTGTATGGGGTTCGGGTAGTGTTGGACTTCGTTTTGTTATGCAAACTCGTCCGCCCCAATTCAGCCTCTTATCTGGTTCGTATTCCTCAGACCGAGATTTTGCCTTCCGCTTCCTTAAGATTCCACCTCACGATGGACACCCTTGCGGTTCAGCTAGTGGTTCCCACTACCAAGCTCACAGCGGACTTTCACCGCCTAGTTATCGCCCATGCCGGGCGCACGTAAAAGCAATCCCCACCCTGCTTAAGGTAGGGATTTTCTACCTCTACTTTACCCTGCAACAATCCGGCAAACTTGTTGACCATGATAAAACCTCGTCTAGCGCTTCCTTATCCTCTATATCCATATTCGGCAGCTTCTCAAATAAATACTTCAAATATTCAAATGGATTTAACCCATTCTCTTTGGCAGTCTCAACTATACTGTAAATCATTGCGCTGGCCCTTGCACCCTTCGGCGTATTGTTGAATAGCCAGTTCTCTTTCTGCCTTCATATCCATCTACATGCAAATACATTTTAAATCTCTCCAAAAAAGAAACAAAAAACTTCTGCTCGCACATTTTTAGGTGTACTCTATTTGACGCTTACACAAATTGTATTTTACTGCGCCTACCGTAAACGGCAGTCATTTTTATTTCCCACCAGGCCAGGTGGCCAGGACGTTGCACTCGTGTCTCCTGCTTTTTGGGGCGATTTCCCGCATTTCATTGCAGGCCTTAACGAAATTCGCCACGTCCTCTTCAGTTAACGGTGGAGGTGCATCCTCAACAATAGTGTATCCTTCTATGGTGTTTGGAACGCTCTGCCATACATCACTGGCTTTTTTAAATCCTTCAGGCAGCCTGCCGGCAAAAACCATATCCAGACGTACGCCGCCTTTTCGGCATTTAATAGCAGCAGGGCGGTAATTCCCCATCAAAAAAGTAATCCTATCCTTGCCCATCCGGACTCCACGTCGGCATCTACTGCAGGCAGTGCATCCCGACTTTTATTTACCTCGTATAGCTGTACCATGTCCGTTATTGGGTCTTTTTGCGGCAAGTCCCATTTCTTCTACAAACCGCTGGAACTTCTCTTTTAGCTCCAGCGCAACTCTTACACTCCATGTAGTATCACCCCTACCCACTACCTCTCCCTTTCACTTTTTGTCTATTATATCACAACATGGACAATACTGTAATATACGCTATATTTGCAATGTATATATAAATGTATATACAACTTTTATAACTTCAAGAATTTCATCGTTTTTTTGCTGAAAACTGTCATCCCTGTTTTTTATTTTTTGTCAATTTGGACTTATAACGCTCTTCTTTACACAAGGGATATATTATATTTTTGCCGGTACATCATAAACAACGAAAATAAAGCCGTTTTAGTGCGTTTCAGAAGTATTTCTGTTGAAGAGGTTGTTCTCCTGTACCCCGAGAGGGTATGTCAGGTGTCTCTTGTGAAGAGAAGTAGTGACTGACCTTCTGTTGTTAAGACACCAGTCACCGAAGCCTAAAGCCGTGGTATTTCTGGGAACAACAATCGGCTATTTAATAAGGCCTTATGGACAGTCCGGGAAGCTCTCAGTATCTACTATACCTCTTTCTCGCCCTGCAGCTGTGATTTCAGATATTCTGTAAATTTCAGCTCAAGCAGTGCGTTTACTTTTTTCATATTCGCTCCTGACGGCAAGCACTGCGCAATCTTTTCCCAGCCTGGCTTTCTTCTCCAGTTCAGTTTCTTTTTCTTGCTATAACGGAAATTTACTGGAAGCATTTTTGCTCATCTATAGGTTGTCTACATCTCCCTTCAGAAATGTCGCATCTAATTTCCAATAGAACTTTTTTGTTAATAGGCCTGTTGTTCCCATCAACAAGTATTACAGTTTTCATCCTGTCTGCAAACACTATATCAGTTACTCCACCAAAATATTCAAATCCGTGAATGAGGCAGCAAATGAAAGTATGGATATTGCAGCGGTTTGTAAATTCCATATATATGGGCTCTAGAGTCCCCCAACATCATGACGAAGATATAAAGTTTACGCACCTGGCCAGCTTCCTTTAGCAATGTAGGTATATTTTCCCCAGTCAATCTAGGCTTGTTGGCCGGGGTTAGTTTCATAGTGGTGCACACCAGGAACTTGTCTAGGAGGCCTAAACGGTGACACAATTTAATTAAGCTGATTAACCGTGAAATAACCGAGGAAGATTTGCTTAAAACAAGATTGCTTTGTTTATCACCCAAAAAGAAAAAGCAGAACATAACTGAAAACTGTCCTGCTTCCTTACGTTAGAACGTTTATATTAGACTTAGAAATTCCTTGGCGTCTACAATTTTTATGCCGGTATATTCTTTTAGGTCCAATAGATGCCGATCACCAGATAAAATAAATTTGCAGTTCCCTTCCAAAGCACATGCCAGAAAGAGATTATCCTTCGGGTCATCTTTAATGACATCGAAGTCCTGCTGCGGTTCTATAAAAACTACATGTTCCAAACATAAAAGTTTGGTTAATGCGTCTAGTCTTTCTTCGATACTCCCTAAAACAGAAAATTTGCCTCTTATCAAAACAGCACTGTACTCTTCTATGATTTCTTTGCATACTACAGGTTCAAACTGACCGGTAACCCACAAATCAATTACTTTGACAGAAAAACCTTTGTTGCTTATGAATCCAGAAATTAAGACATTTGTATCAATTACTGCTCTCATCGCCGCACTTCCTCTATTTCTTTCTGTACATCATCTTCAGACAATCCGGCTTCTTCAGCTTTATTTCTGAAATTATTCAGAATTTGAGCAATTTCCAGTTGTTTGGCTTTCTGTGCCAGTGCCTTCAGTTCTTTATATGCAGAATAACCCAGTATAACTCCTTTAGGCTCTGAACGAGATGATATTACTAAAACTTCCCCTTCTTCTGCTCTCTTAAGATATTCCCCCAGTTTGGGCCGTATCGTTTTTATCCCAACTATTTTTTCCATAACACCACCTCACAACAACCTTACAAGTTTATTTAGAGATTAATTTTAAAATTAATCTCTAGAAGTATTATAGCCCACCAAAGCAAACAAATATTAATGTGGATTTTTTAATGTTCACAGCTCCTTTCTTATACGCGAAGTTTGAAACCAAAATCAAAATTTTTAGATCGATTTATATTTAAAAGCTCCACATACAGGACAATTTTGAAGAGAAAGAGGTATTTCCAGCCCACAGCTCTCCAGCAATTCTTTGTTGAACAAAATCTCCTCCGCCATTCCATCCGCCGCTATTTCACCTTCATTTAACACAATCACCCTTCTGCAGGTCTCAAGCACCATATCCAAATCATGGCTGGCAATTATCTTTGTATGTTCAAAGTTTTTTAGTAAAGTTATTACCCTCCGTCTTGATTTAGGGTCAAGAGCAGAAGTTGGCTCATCCATTATCAATATATCGGGTTGCATGGACAAAACGGATGCAATTGCAGCTACCCGTTTTTCTCCACCTGATAATCTAAAGGGCGCCCTATCCTTCAGGTGAGGTATCCCCACCATTTCCAACGCTTTTTCTGCTCTAATCTTTACTTCGTCCTCATCAAGCCCGTAATTTCGCGGCCCAAAGGCCACATCATCATAAACAGTGGTCATAAACAGCTGATCATTAGGATCCTGAAAAACGAACCCTAATCTCTGGCGTATAGCGGATAACGTCTTTCTTGTCAACCTAACGTCTCCAACAAGCACTTCTCCTTGCCTAGGAAACAGAAGACCCACAAGCAGCATCAATAGCGTGGACTTTCCAGCCCCATTGGCACCAATTAACCCTACAGATTCTCCCTGATAAATCGTAAAAGACACGTTTTTCACGGCCTCGTGTCCATCCGGATATGAAAAATACAAACTTCTAGCTTCAAGTTTATGATGGCTCATCTATCTACCCACTCCTGTAAACAACGCTCCTATTAATACGGCGATATTGTAGATCCTAGCAATAATAAAGAACAGGCTCCATGCCGCAAAGTATACGAAATCCCTAAACTTTATCTTAGGTACATCACCGGCATTATACTCACCCGTAAAGCCTCTTAAGCTCATTGCTTGATATATCCGCTGTGCCCTGTCAAAAGCCCTAAGCAACATCTGGCCTAAAAAAGAACCTAAATCATTTATCTTTACCCCTTTTCGGCCTGGCGCCCTCAGGGAATACGCCTGCATCATCCTTAAAGCCTCTTCAATCAGTAGCCATATATATCGGTAGGTCAATAAAAGCTGCAGGACAAGAATTCTAGGAATTTTAAGCATCCGCAGTGCAATGGCCAGTCTGTCCATCCCCGTGGTTGCTACTAATAAAATGCTGACCGTCACCGCTAAGCTGCATTTTATAAAAATGGACAAAAAAGTAAGCCATCCCCTTGAAACAGCAATGTCACCAAACATAACTATATAATTGTCAAATAACGGATTTAATATTCCAATCCCTATAATCAAAGGCTCAACAAGCAATACCCTTTTCAGAATCGGAACCACCGGTATCTCGGCAAAAGAAAGAATGAATACAGGATAAAAGGCAAAAGGCAAAAGAGCGCTAACCTCATGCCTTTCAAACGATGCAAGCACAGCCACATAAACAATGGTGGTAAGCAGTTTTATCAGCGGATGAACGCTATGTATGAATGTCTTTTTTCTAGCCAGGTCATCCAGCAACCTTATGTTATATAACGAATTTATAATATTCGACATACAAACCATTCCCAAAGGTAAAATATTAAACAGCAGCCCTGTTAAGCAACGGCTTTGCCCCTCTTTTTCTTTAAGATGTTTATAATCCATCCCATAAATGCGGCCAATACAAGCGTCATAGCTCCTCCTACCACACCCGAAACGCTTGTTCCGGCATCAACTGAAGGCCAGGATTCTTCATCCTCCACAGCCGGTTGTCCTTGAACATCATCTTGATCTGTTTTAAAACCATAGTCAGGCAAAAACGCAGTCTTGCTTTGAATCTCAGAAAATATCTTATGAATACCATCGGGAGTTTCCAGTTCAGCTATACCCGCTACTCTTTCAATAGACCACTCCAAACCATCAGGATTGGTGGAGGTAAACCAGGAAAGCAAGCCGCCTACTATAACAGCCGCAACCGCAAACCCTGTCAGGACCTTCTTAATGGACACGTCACTTAGAGTCTCACCAATAGCTGCTCTTTCCAATATTTCGGGTCTAGCTCTCCATATAAAGGCAACTATTGCTGCAGTGGCCAGCCCTTCAATCACCCCAATGACAAGGTGTATAGGCTGCATAAGCAACAAGAATTGGACAAAAGGCAGTTCAGTCTTCCCTGATAAAAGTGTCTGAACCATAACGCTGAAAGCACCAAGCTGCAAGCCAACTACCGAAGAAACCATAGAGCCAACAAAAATACTCCTTGGACTGACGCCTTTGCGTACAAGCTTTTTGTAAATAAGAGGATAAGCTACAAAGCAGGTATAAAAGCCGAGATTAAAAACATTACAGCCATAAGCTAGCAATCCACCATCACCAAAGAACAGAGCCTGTATCAGCAAAATCGATGCCATTGTAAGGAATCCCGCATAAGGTCCCAGAAGTATTGCCAGCAGCATTCCTCCGCCAAGATGTCCGCTGGAACCGGTGCCGGGTATCGAGAAATTGATCATCTGTGCTGCAAAAACAAACGCACCCATAACCCCCATCAGAGGAATTTTGCTTTCATCCATATCATTTTGAACCTTTTTAACAGAATAAGCCGCGATTCCAACAGTAGCTGCCAGCATGGTTCCACCAACGGCCGGTGAAATCAAGGCATCAGCCATATGCATAGCACCAACTCCTTTTAAAAAATAAAATAACCCATAAAAGGCAAGACCCAACGTCTTTATAACCCTTCATGGGTTTTCCCTTCATGGGCTCAATTTAAACAAAATTTTTGATATGACTCTCTGAAACCTTCATGGTTTCAATTTCAGGTAAAATTTATCATAACTCATCACATGTTGTCAAGGCCTCACTTTAACTATCGGAAATTTCGAACCATGACTCATCGGAGGTGTATACCCTATAAAATTTGTTCGACAAAAACTTAAAAATTTTCTATAAGCCCAGCAGGTGAAGTAACCTCTTCCACACATCCATCCTGGGCTGGGCACTCTGAATGTTCTGCACTTCTCCCCTGCCCTTTTCATACACTATTTCCTTGGTCCTCATGATAAACTGAACGCTGCTGTTTTTATTTCTCTCGTTATCCATAAACGACCTGTAGCCGTCAGCCAGCTCCTCCATTCGCTGCTTCAATGCCTTGGCAAAGCGCATGTCATCAATAGC